>NZ_JBKBHK010000010.1:0-115603 GCF_046297735.1 Vogesella sp. | reverse complement strand
AAACATCGTTTCTTGATCTTTGCAGTGCAAGTATTTGGCAGAGCCAGACACTTACACCTATCGGTTATTTGGTTTGTTTAAAGAGCGGTGCTGACTTCGTTTCGTTTGCGTCGTCAGCTGATGGGGCGAACTATACGCATCGACTTTCATGCCGTCAACACTATTTTTTAACTTTTTTGGCGGTAATTTAAAGATTTCATCGCAACACATTGTTTTGAAATGAAAAACATATCAGCAGCCATAACATTTCTTTTGAAAGACGGAACCATACGGCCGCTTTTCGCCAGATTCCACAGGGAAAACTTGTGATAAGGCCGTTGATAACTGCTCTTTTAGGAAAAGCATGCCATTAGGCAACATATCGTGTGCGGCACGGAATGCGGCCAACAAGACAAAGGCGCCGCCCCTGTCGGGAAACGGCGCCTGGCGGAGCGAGCAGCGCAAACGGTTTAGCTGCGGTAGTCGGCGTTGATACGCACGTAGTCGTAGGAGAAGTCGCAGGTCCAGACCGTAGCACTGGACAGGCCTCGATTCAGCACCACGCGGACGGTGATCTCATCCTGCTTCATCACGCGCTGACCGTCTTCTTCCTTGTAGTCGGGATTGCGCCCGCCGTCTTTGGCCACCAGCACGTCGTCGAGGTACATCTCGACGCGATCGACGTCCAGGTCCTGGATGCCGGCGTAGCCGATGGCGGCCAACAGGCGACCCAGGTTCGGGTCGGAGGCAAAGAAGGCGGTTTTCACCAACGGCGAGCGGCCGATGGCGTAACCGACGGCCTTGCACTCGGCGATAGTGCGGCCACCTTCTACTTGTACAGTAATGAACTTGGTGGCGCCTTCACCGTCGCGCACGATGGCTTGCGCCAGCTCGATGGCCACTTCCAGCAGCGCGGCTTTCAGTTGTTCGTAGGCCGGGTGGTTAACGCTGTCGATACGGGCTGCACTGCTCTGACCGGTCGAAATCAGCATGAAGCTGTCGTTGGTGGAGGTGTCGCCGTCGATGGTGATGCTGTTGAAGCTGAGGTCGGCCACTTCCTTCACCAGCTGGTTCAGTACCGGGCGGGTGACCGGGGCGTCGGTGGCGATGAAGCCCAGCATGGTGGCCATATTGGGGTGAATCATGCCGGCGCCTTTGGCGATACCGGTGATGTTGACGGCCTGGCCGTCGATGCTGATGGTGCGGCTGGTGGCTTTGGGCGCCACATCGGTAGTCATGATGGCTTCAGCGGCGTCGGCCCAGGTAGCGGCCTTGCGTTGCGGCAGCGCGCTGATGATCTTGTCTACCGGCAGCGGTTCCAGAATCACACCAGTGGAGAACGGCAGGATCTGTTCCGGCAGACAGTCGAGTTCCTGTGCCAGTGCTTCGCACACGGCGCGGGCGTTCTGGCGGCCGGATTCGCCGGTACCGGCGTTGGCGTTACCGGTATTGATGACCAGCGCGCGAATCTGCACGCCGGCGTCGAGATTCTGTTTGCAGATCTGCACCGGCGCGGCGCAGAAGCGGTTTTGCGTGAACACGCCGGCCACGGTATTGCCTTTGTCGATGCGGATGACCAGCACGTCTTTGCGGCCAGGCTTCTTGATGCCGGCTTCGGCATACGCCAGGTCTACGCCAGCGATGGGGGCGAGCCGGGTATTATCGATGGGGTTGAGATTCACGGGCATGGCGTTTCTCCGATATTTGATGTCGCGCTATTGTAACTGCGCAGGTGCAGCAATGCCATGCAAGCCGCCGGGCTACTCTGCGGCCAACCCTTGCTGCAGGATTTGCAGCAGTTGCTCGCCATAACGTGCCACCTTCAGCTCGCCCAGGCCGTAAATCTTGCGCAGTGCCGCCAGCGTCTGCGGCTTTTGCAGCACCAGCTCTTGCAGGCTCTTGTCGGAAAACACCGCGTACGCCGGTACGTTGTGTTCGTCGGCTGTGTGCTTGCGCCAGCGGCGCAGCGCTTGCCATAGCCGCTCTTCGCGTTCGGTACGCAACCAGCGCTCGGCGTGGACGCTCTGGCGCTTGCGGTCATCCGCTAGCGGACGCAGCGCGATGCTTTCCTGCCCTTTCAGCAGCGGCCGGCAAGCATCGGTGAGCAGCAGCGACTGGCCGCGCGCCACGTCCACCACCAGCAACTTGCGGGCGACCAGCTGGCGAATGATCGAGCGCCAGCCTTTCTGGTTCAGCTCTTTGCCGATACCGAAGGTGGACAGCTTGTCGTGGCCGAAATGGGTGACGCTGGCGTTGGGGCGGCCCAGCAAGACATCGATGACGTGGCTGGCAGCAAAACGCTGGCCGACACGGTAGATGCAGGACAGCAGCTTCTGCACCTGTACCGTGGCGTCGTAGGTGGTGGGCGGACGCTGGCAGTTGTCGCACTGCCCGCACGGCTGCGAGGCCTCGCCGAAGTAGGCCAGAATCTGCTGCCGGCGGCAGCTGGCGGTTTCGCAGTAGCCCAGCATGGCGTCGAGTTTGGTGAGCTCCACCTGCTTTTGCTGCTCGGGGCTGTCACCGCTCTCGATCATCTGCGTCAGCTGCACCATGTCGTTGAGGCCGTAGCACAACCAGCTGGTAGCCGGCAGGCCGTCTCGACCAGCCCTGCCGGATTCCTGATAGAAGTTTTCCGGGCTTTTGGGCAGATCGATATGGGCGACAAAACGCACGTCGGGTTTATCGATACCCATGCCGAAAGCAATGGTGGCCACCATCACGATGCCGTCTTCGCGCAAGAAGGTACGCTGGTTGGCCTCGCGTTCGGCGTGGCTCATGCCGGCATGGTAAGGCAAGGCGCGGATACCGTTTTCGCACAGCCACTGCGCGGTATCGTCCACCCGCTTGCGCGACAGGCAATAGACGATGCCGGAAACGCCGGGGTAGTCGTTTTCGATAAAGCTGAGCAACTGCTTCTTGGCGCTGTCCTTCTCTACTACCTGATAGAACAGGTTGGGCCGGTCAAAGCTGGTGACAAACTGGCGCGCGTCCTGCAACTGCAGGTAATGCAGCATGTCGGCGCGGGTTTCGGCGTCGGCGGTGGCGGTGAGCGCGATGCGTGGCACTTGCGGCCAACGCTGGAACAGCACCGCCAGTTGCTGGTATTCGGGGCGGAAGTCGTGCCCCCACTGGCTGACACAGTGCGCCTCGTCGATGGCGAACAGCGCCAGCTGCGGCAGGCTGGCCAGAAAATCCAGAAACCGCGGGTTGATCAGCCGCTCCGGCGCCACGTACAGCAAGTCGAGGTCGCCGTAACGCGCGGCGTAGGCAATGTCGCGCGCGTCGTCCTGGCTAGTGGCCGAGTTCAGACAAGCCGCCTTCACCCCGGCTTCGCGCAGTGCGGCAACCTGGTCTTGCATCAGCGCGATCAGCGGCGATACCACCAGCGCCAGCCCCGGGCGCAACAGGGCCGGAATCTGGTAGCACAGGCTCTTGCCACCGCCAGTAGGCATCAACACCAGTGCGTGGCCACCTGCGGCCACGTGGTCGATGATGTCGGCCTGCATGCCGCGAAAGGCGGGGTAGCCAAAGGTGTTCTGTAATAGGGAGAGGGCGTTATCCTGCATCGGCGTTCCTGCGAGAAGGCCGTCATTGTACGCAAAAAAAGCGGCCACCCTCGGGTAGCCGCGCAAATAGATCTTTGGAGACAATGTGAAACAATGAAGAGTGACAGCACTCACAGGCTCTGAGCCCGCGCCCGCCGCCAAGTTCCCGCCGCTTTGGCTTTGGCAGCGAGTGTGCGAGACTTCTTTTATTCATTGCCGAACGAGCCCAATCATGAAGCGATATCTGATCCCTACCCTGCTGCTATGCAGCATTCTGGCCGGCTGTGCCACCGCACCGCGTACCACGCCAGCGCAAAGCGGCAAACCGGCTACCAGCACGGTCAAACCTAGCCAGCCCGCCCCCAAGCCAGCCCCTATCGCCAATGCAGACTGGGTCATCATGGGCGTGACACCGAATGGCAATATCCTGCACGAGGTCGATCGGCTCAGTATTCAGCGTCGTAGTGGTCTGGTGCTGTTCCGCGACCGCAAGACCATTTTCAACCCCAGGAAAGAAAACTTCCTCAGTACCCCGCGTCACAAACAGTCGATCAACCAATGGGAAGTGGACTGCAACGGTGCCACTTTCCGCCTGCTACGCATGACGCTGCTGGATGAAAACGGCCGGGAAATCCTGAACCGCACTTATAATGACAGCGAGATTCGCGCCATGCCGGTGGTAAGACAATCGGCGGGCTTTCAGCAGATGGACTACGTATGTAAACAAAGCAGCGTGTAATACTGCTGCGACGGTCTGGCAGACAAACACCGCCAGACTGTCTTCTGATAGCAAGGGGCAACTATGCGTCGGGTGGTATTCAACCAGAAGGGTGGCGTCGGCAAGTCCACCATTACCGTCAATCTGGCAGCGGCCGCCGCCAAGGCTGGCCGCAAGGTACTGCTGATCGATCTGGACCCGCAAGGCAACGCCAGCCACTACCTCAACGGTAGCCACGAGCCACCTGCAGCCAACGCGGCAGGTTTCTTCAACCAGATGCTCACCATCAGCATGTTTGAAAAAGGGCCGGATGCGTTTATCGTGCCAACCCGCTTCGACCAGTTACACCTGATGGCCTCGCACCCGGAACTGACCGAGCTGATGGTCAAACTGGAAGCGCGCTATAAAATGTTCAAGCTGCGCGAAACCCTGCTGCAACTGGACACGGTATACGACGAAATCTGGATCGACACCCCGCCGGCGTTGAACTTCTATACTCGCTCGGCGCTGATTGCGGCCAACCGCTGCCTGATTCCGTTCGACTGCGACACCTTCTCGCGCCACGCACTACTCAGCCTGATGGACAATGCCGCCGAAATTCGGGCCGACCATAACCCGGAACTGCACATCGAAGGCATCGTGGTGAACCAGTTCCAGCCTCGTGCCAGCCTGCCGGTACGCATGGTGCAGGCGCTGCGCGACGAAGGCCATCCGGTATTGAACCCGCCACTCTCAGCGTCGGTAAAGATTCGTGAATCACACGAGCGCAGCCTGCCGATGGTGTACCTGGACCCGCGCCACAAGCTGGCACAAGAATTCAGCCAGTTGTACCAGCATCTGGCCGGCGCCTGACCCCCGCCGCTGAACCATGAAAACCGACCAGAAATCGCAGCTACTCTGGCTGGCCAGCATACTGCTGGCGCTGGCCAGCAGCGTGGTGCTGATCCTCTGGCAAGAACGCAAGCTTCAAAACGAGCTGCGCAGTCAGCAACTGGCGCAAGCTACCCAGCAGCTGGACATCATCAGCCAACGTCTGCAACAGATCAGCCAGGCCGGACAAACCGCTACCGAGTTGCTGATCAACGCCAGCAACGGGCCGGTACACAACGGCTTTGAACGCTACGCCCCGTTTGTGTTGTCCGCTCACGATGCCTTTGACTTTGTGGCCCTGATCGAGCGTATCACCCCCGTGCAGCGGCTCGACCTGGAAGAACGCCAAAGCCTGAGCATCCGCGAATTCCGTGGCAGCAAACTGGTGAATGCCGCCCAACGCAACACCTACTTCGTGGCGACCTTGCAACACCCGGACGATGGCAAAGCGCTGCCTTCCCGGCTGGATCTGGGTGCCGAACCGGCCACGCTGGCCGTGTTGCGCCAGGTCAGTACCCGCGGCCAACCTGCCATTGCCCGTATCCAGGCGGGCAACCTGCAACGTAACGTCATTTTTTTTACGCCCAAAGCCAACCCGCAGGCGGCGTTGATCCTGTTCGGGCTGAACACGGACAGCCTGCTGGCCAGCCTCAACCGTAGCAGCAACCCGGCGCTACAGCTGAGGCTGCGTATCATGCTGCCGGGGCAAACACAGCCGCTACTGGACAGTCACCCGGGTATGCAAAGCAGCACCTTGCCGCTACTGAGTGCTACCCGACCACTCGGCAACCAGCGTCTGGCTTTCCAGTTATACACGCTAGAAGCCGACTCTCCGCTACCTACCCATACTGCCCCGCTCGCCACCGGCATGCTGCTGATAGTGGGTATCCTGCTTCTGGGAGCGCGGCGCTACCACCGCGACAACCAACGTGAAATCCACCGCCAAAGCGCTGCGCTGTCACTACAACAGCAAAGCCACCACAGTCTGAAACTGCAACTGGCGCAACAACAGCAGCAAATGCGGCCCTTGCAGCAAACCGAAGAACGCTGGCGCGCCTTGTTGCACGACGCGAGCGACGGAATGTTGCTACTGGATGCCAATGGCCAAGTACAAGAGGTCAACCCGGCAGCTGCACAGTTGATAGGTCAGCCGCGCGAAACGCTGCTGCATCTACCGGCGGGTGCCTTGATCAGCGAACTGCATCATCCGGACAGCCAGCCCTTTGCCCAGCACGCGGCGCCTTTGCTGGGCAACCCGTTCGAAGCGATGCTGATTTGTGATCAATCGTTCATGCTGCAGGTAGAGCTGAGCCTGAGTCGGATAGAACCCAGCCAAGACACACCGCTCTACCTGGTCGTCTGTCGCAACATTGCCGCGCGCAAAGAACGTGAAGCCGCGCTGATCCGGCTAAAAGATTCGCTAGCCGAACAGGTAGAAACGCAAAGCCGCCAGCTCACCGCGCTGCTGGACGCCAGCCCTATGGCGATGGCTTATATCGTCGACCGTCAGTTCAAGAAAGTGAACAAAGCCTTCCTGGAACTGTTTGTGCATGAAGAGGCGGCCATCGTCGAGCAGCCTACCCGCCTGATCTACGACAGTGACGAGCACTATATACGCACCGGCCGGCTGATCTACCCGCTGCTGTATCAGGGGCAGGTAACGCAGAATACGCTGCGCCTGCAGCGCGGCGATGGCAGCACCTTGTGGGTCAATATGTACGGTAGGGCTGTCAAGCCGGACACCCCAGGCCTGGGATCGGTTTGGCTGTACCAGGATATTTCCACCCAGCGTAATACCGAAGAGGCGCTGCGTCAGGCGCGCGACCTGGCCGAAGAAACCAGCCGTGCCAAAACCGAGTTTCTGGCCAATATGTCGCACGAACTGCGCACCCCGCTGCATGCCATCCTCGGCTTTGCCGAAATGGGCGAGGCGCGCAGCCACGGGGGTGACGGCAATAAAATTGCCCATTACTTTGAACGTATCCACAACAGCGGCAGCCGTCTGCTGTCACTGCTGAACGATCTGCTGGATCTGGCCAAAATGGAAGTTGGCAAGATGGACTACCAGTTCGGCCGTCATGATCTGGAACAGGTCGTTCGCGAAGCGGTAGAAGACCTGCGCGGGCAGGCCGGCAAGCACGGTGTGCAGCTGCTGCTTGCCGAAGCGCCACAGAGCATGGTGGCAGAGGTTGACCCTTTCCGCATTGGTCAGGTCATGCGCAACCTGCTGTCCAATGCCATCAAGTTCAGCCCCAAAGCCGGCCGGGTAGAGATCGGTTTCAGCCTGCGCCATGCGCCCGATGCCCTGTTGACCATTACCGTGCGCGACTACGGCCCCGGCGTACCTGCTGGCGAACAAGAGCGCATTTTTGACAAGTTCATCCAGAGCAGCCTCACCAAGACCGGCGCAGGCGGCACGGGCCTGGGGCTGGCAATCAGCCGCGAAATCGTACTGGCGCACCACGGCCTGCTATCGGTGCACAATGCCGCCGACGGTGGCGCCATTTTCAGCCTGACCCTGCCGCAACGGCAGCAACGGCAAGCCAAGGAGAACTGAGCATGGGCAAACGCCTGCTATTGGTAGACGACGAACCCTTCAACCTGGAGCTGCTGACCGAACTGCTACAGGATGCCGGCTACGACACAGTACAGGCCGAAGATGGCGAAACGGCCTGGCAGATACTGCAACAAGAGGGGGAAACTTTCTCTGCCGTGCTGCTGGACAAAATGATGCCGGGCATCAGCGGCTTCGAACTGCTGCGGCGCATGAAGTCGTCAGCCCGGCTGGCTTTCGTACCGGCCATCATGCAAACCGCCGTCGGCGCGGCGGCCAGCGTGCAGGAGGGGCTATCGTCCGGTGCGTTTTACTACCTGACCAAACCGTTCTCGCGTGACATGCTGCTAGCGGTAGTGGCCGCCGCATCGGTGCACTGGGACCGCCACCAGCACTTCAAGGAGCTGGCTAGCCAGCAAGCCGGCGCACTGCGGCACATGAACAGCGCCAGCTTTTGTTTTGGCAACCTGCTGGAAGCACAGCATGTCACCTCGCTGCTGGCCAAGGCCAGCCCGGAACCCGAAAAAGTGGCCACCGGGCTGTTCGAACTGATTGTCAACGCCATCGAGCACGGCAACCTGGAAGTGAGCTACGAAGAAAAAACGCGGCTGCAAAGCCAGGAGTGCTGGGAAAGCGAGCTGGAGCAGCGTCTAGCCGACCCGGTACTGGGGCGGCGGCGGGTGTGGGTAGACATGGCACGTGAGGCCGGTTGCCTGCGCTTTACCATTCGTGACGAAGGCCGTGGTTTTGACTGGCAGAACTTCCAGGACAGCGCGCCGGATGCGCTATTGGCCAGCCACGGCCGCGGCATCCTGATTGCGCGCAAACTGTCGTTCGACCTGGTGGAATATCAGGGCTGCGGCAACGTAGTGGTAGCCACTACCCTGCTACCCGCCCAGTAGGGCTGCCAGCCGCTACGGCTGGTCTGAAGTGCCAGCCTTTGCCCCAACTGCAAGCGCACAGCACCATGCCAGTCGCTACGCCACAGGGGGATGCCAGCTGCGGCCAACCTGGCCACCACTTCAGCGTGCGGGTGACGGTAACGGTTCATGAAGCCGGCACTGGCCACCGCATAACGCGGCTGCACACTGGCCAGCCAGATGGCGCTGCTGGATGTGCGGCTGCCGTGGTGGCCCAATACCAGCACATCGCTGCGCAACTGCGCGCCATAGCGCGTCACCAGCTCATCCTCCACCGCCTGCGGCGCATCACCACTGAGCAATAAGGCGCGTGTTGGCGTGGCAACCCGCAACACGCAACTGAGCGCATTATCCTCGCCCTGCGCGCCCAGCCGCGGCGCAAGCACGTCAAAACGAACGCCATCCCACGCCCAGCTTTGTCCCGCCACACAGGGTTGGCCACGCCAATCGGCAGCGCTGGCTTCCTGCCCCCGATACAACAAACGTACCGGCCATTGTCGTAACAAGCTGTCGGCGGCACCATCGTGATCATTATCGTTATGCGACAGCCAAAGCACATTCAGCTGCTGTACACCACGTGCACGCAATACCGGCAGCAACACGCGGCTAGCGTCGCCCGCGCCGGTATCAAACAGGGCGTCGTGCTTGGCTGTTTGCAACAGCACCGACAAGCCTTGCCCCACATCCAGCACCTCGGCCCACAGCTCGCCAGGTGGCGGGCGCGGCGCGCGATAGAGCAGAACAGGCAGCAATGCCGTGCACGCCAGCGTCTGCCAGGCAAGACCTAACGGTAACACCAGCATCAGGCTGCCCAGCAAGGCTGCTGGCAGCAACTGCCACGGTAACTGTGGACGGGTATAGGGGGGCCACTGTGCCAGCCAGTCCACCCCCAGCCAGAAACCGCCAGCCAATTGCCCTGCCAACCACACCAGCGCATCTACTGGCAACACGACACACAGCAACACCAGTGGCGTCAGCAACATGGAAACATAGGGAATGCCCAGCGCATTGGCCAGCGGCGACAACACGGGGAAGCTACCAAACAAGTACAGCAAAGGCAGCACAGAGGCCACGGTAACGCGCCATTGCGCCTTGAGCGCCCTCAGCCAGCCCGACGCAGGCTGGCGCAACCCTGTTTCGCCGGCAACCAAAGCCCCCACTAGCAGGAACGACAGCCAGAAACCCACCGCCAGCACCGCAAATGGGTCCAGCAACAACACCACCGTCAGCGCCGCCAACCAGACCTGCAAGCCCGACAGGCTGCGGCGCAGGCTCAAGCCCAGCACCGCGACCAGCAGCATCCACACCGTGCGCTGCGTCGGCACCGAAAAACCGGCCAGCACGGCATAGGCCAGCGCGGCCAACATGCCGGCCCAACGCGGTAGCCACGCCGGCAGCGGCAACCCAAGGCGACGCAAACCATGGCCCAGCCACGCGATCAGCACTGCAATCAGGCTGATGTGCAAACCGGACACACTGACAACATGGGTCAAGCCGGTGGCAGCCAGCGTCGTCCACTCGCTGCGCGTCAGCCACTGCTGCGCACCGACGGCTAACGCCACCACCAATGCGCTATCACGCCCTGGCCCTGCCGTGGCCTGCAGGCGATGCACAATGGCCTGGCGCTGATGGTCTATCCATGCCAGCACATCGGTTTTGTCGGGCGGCAAAACCTGACGCCCCTTGGCAATACTGCCGGTGGCCAGCACACCTTCGCTCCAGTACCAGCGCTCGGCATCAAAGCCCGCCACATTGGCCGCGCCGCGTGGCGGGCGCAAGCGTACCTGTAGCTGCCAGCGGCTACCGGCCGGCCAGTCACGCTTGGAGTAGTCGTTCAGCGCCAACAAGGGCGGCGTCCCCGGTGGCGCCTTATCCACTTCGAAGCGTAACCGAACGCCGTACTCTCCCGGTGCCGGCAGACCACGCACCACACCACTGATGGTCAGACGCTGGCCGTGCAGAGCGGGGTCCAATTGCTGCGCCAGTCGTGTATCAGCTCGCCAGCTGGCGTAGCTAAGGCCCAAAGCAAGCCATAACAACGCGCAGCGCCATCCCTGCCGGCGGCCCCACCAACACGGCCACAGCATCAGCGCCAGCGCCGGCAGCAGAAACCACGGCGGCAAGGCAGGTAGCAGCGCACACAGCACAATGCCGGCGCACAGGAAAGCCAGTCGGAACATACGGCCATGCTAGCCAGCACACTTATCGACAGGCAAAGCCGTTGCCTCGCTGGCAGCGATACCGTATCTTCGCCGCGTCAAAAAAGGAAAAACCATGCACGCCACGCCCCTGTACTGCGCCGAAAACGCCCGCCGAGACACCGCCGAAAGGTTGGCCGCACGCTTTGCGCTACCGCTGGTAAAGCAGCGCCCGGAAAGTGGCTACTGGCTGGAGCTGGGGCCGGAACGGCTGGAACTGCTTACCACCGGCAAGCACGGCGCGGTGTACGCCGAGTTTGTTGCCGGCGCCGCCAAGCACCGCCGCGAACAAGGCGGCGGCCGCGGCCAACCCGTGGCCAAAGCGGTGGGGCTGAAAGGCGCCAAAGACCTGCCGCGCATCGTCGACGCTACCGCTGGTCTGGGCGGCGACAGTTTCGTGCTGGCCACGCTGGGCTGCGAGGTCACCCTGCTGGAACGCTCGCCAGTGGCCGCCGCGTTGCTGTTCGACGCACTGGAACGCGCCAGCGTGCACCCGGACACCATGGACATCGCCGCGCGCATGACGCTGATCCACACCAACGCCATCGACTGGCTGGCACAGCAGACCGAACTGCCATGGGAACAACGCCCGGAAGTGGTGTTTGTCGACCCGATGTTCCCCGATACCGACAAGAAAAGCGCTGCCGCCAAGAAAGGCATGCAGGCCTTCCAGCACGTGATTGGCGACGACATGGACAGCGCTGCGCTGCTGGCCGCCGCCATCGCCGCCGCCACCGGCCGCGTGGTGGTGAAACGCCCGCAGCGCGGCGTACCGATCGAAGGCGTCAAGCCGTCGGTGGTGCTGGACGGCAAGTCCACCCGCTTCGACCTGTACGTGATCAAGGCGCTGCGGCCGCAGGACTTTGTTGGCCGCGACTAAGTTTTGTCGCACCACGACAGCAACAAGGGCAAGCCTGCGGCTTGCCCTTGTGCTTTTATCCATCGCCGATGCCATGCCACAATGCCGCATCATTCAAAAAGCATATCCGGTGATGCCATGCCTGCGCCCATCAAACTCGCCATCCTGATCGACACCCTGCCCGGCCGTGGCGAAGAGCAAGTACAGGCCTTTGCCGCGCTGGCGCCAAGAGTACGCGCAGAAAAGGGCTGCCTCGCCTACCAGCTGCACCGCGTGCCCGGGCAGGACGACCGCTTCGTGCTGACCGAAAGCTGGGCCAGCGCCGCCGACCTGGCCGCCCACGACGCCAGCGAGCACATGCAGGACGCGGCTCCGTGGCTGGCCAGCTTTCGCGCCGGGCCGGTTACCGTGCTGCCGCTGCAAGAAGTGCACCCGGCGCCGCCTCCCGCCGCGCCCAACAACAACCTGCCGCCCTTCCTGATCAGCGGCATCCTGCTGGGCAGCGTGTTGGCCGCCCTGGTGCAGCGTTATTGGCCGCTCGGTTACGGCCTGCTGGCAGGCGTCGGCGGCATGCTGCTCATGCAACGCTGGCTGCAGGCCTGCCAACAGCGCGGCTGGCTACCCGGCCGCCGCTGACGCGGCCACACCTCCCGCCCTGACTCCCCCTGCGCTACACTGCCCTCCCCGTGTCCGGCGCCCACGCGGCACAGACCGCCCGCGCCGCCTTGCAACCCTTGCCTATGGAGCCCGCCGATGGCTGTTTTTACCCTGGAAATGAAAGTCCGCGATTACGAGTGCGACATGCAGGGCATCGTCAACAATGGTGTCTACTTCAACTACCTGGAACACGCCCGCCATGAATTCCTGCTGGAAAAAGGCATCGACTTCGCCCAGCTGGCGCGCGACAAGGTGAACCTGGTGGTGGTACGCGCCGAGCTGGACTACAAAGGCTCGCTCACCAGCGGCGACCGCTTTGCCGTCACCGTGGCCTACGAGGCCGTGTCCAAGGTGCGCTTCGGCTTCCGCCAGCAAGTGATTCGCCTGGCCGACAACAAAGTGGTGCTGGAAGGCCTGATCGTCGGTACCGCCATCAACGAACGCGGCCGCCCGGCCATTCCGGCAGATTTCGCAACACGTCTGCAGGATTGAGCATACTGCCCTGTCATCAACCGTCACAAACCGTTACCCTGTTACCGCAAACTGTTGGCCACGAATGTGGTCCAATGCCGTAACTGTTTTTCTCGGGGAGTAGATACCATGACAACCAGAAACATCCTGATCGCCGGCATGCTGAGCATGGTCGCACTCACCGGCTGCGCTACCAGTTCCGATTCCGCCCAGGTGTACAGCAAAGGCCAGATGCGCCAGATGCACGAAGTGGAATACGGCAAGATCCTGGACATCAAGAACGTGAAGATGGAAGGCGACAAGAACGACCTGCTGACCCTGGGCGGCACTGCGCTGGGCGGCCTGGCCGGTAGCAATATCGGCAAAGGTAGCGGCGCGGTAGCAGGCGCTATCGTCGGCGCCATGGCGGGCGGCCTGGCCAGCGAAGCCGTGCAACGCAACAACACCAAAAACGCCTACGAACTGACCGTGCAGCTGGAAAAAGGCCGCACCGTGTCCATTGTGCAGGAAGCCGACGTGGTACTGACCGTGGGCCAGCGCGTGAAGGTAATTACCGGTGGCGGTACCGCACGCGTGCTGCCGATGTAAGCCTTGCCCCGTCACCGGTTCCGGTGATGACAAACACACAGCCTCCCTCGCGGAGGCTGTTTTGCATTCTGCGTGGCGCACGGCAGCGGGTGCGGCCAACTGGACAGCCCGGCAAACACGGGGTAGGCTGCCGGCCTTTTTTCCTTGTAAAACAATAACTTTGTATATACAAATGCTTGCCATCCCTGTCGCTATTACCCTGATGCTGGCCCTGTCGCTGGCACGTACCCATGTTGTCATCAGCCTGATCGTCGCCTCGCTGGCCGGCGGCCTGCTGGGCGGGCTGGACCTGCCGCAAACCCTGGCCGCCTTCAACAAGGGCATTACCGGCGGTGCGTCCGTCGCCCTGTCTTATGCCCTGCTGGGCGCGTTTGCCGTGGCCATCGCCAAATCCGGCCTGCCGCACGCGCTGGCCGACGCCGCGGTGCAACAGCTGCAAAACAGCCAGCGCCAGAGCAAGCTGAAGTGGCTGATGATCGGCCTGCTGGCGGTGGTAAGCGTGATGAGCCAGAACCTGGTGCCCATCCACATCGCCTTCATCCCGCTGCTGGTGCCACCGCTGCTGTACGTGATGGCGCGCCTGCAGCTGGACCGCCGGCTGGTGGCCTGCGTGATCACCTTTGGCCTTACCACGCCGTACATGCTGTTTCCGGTGGGCTTTGGCGAAATCTTCCTGAAGCAGATTCTGCTGGGCAATATCGAAAAAGCCGGCATGCCCGTGGCCGATGTCAACGTGATGCACGCCATGGCCATTCCGGCCGCCGGCATGCTGGCCGGCCTGCTGCTGGCGGTGTTTGTCAGCTACCGTAAGCCGCGCCACTACAGCCTGGGCAAAATCGAAAACACCGAGCGCACCCACGCCAAGGTTGGCCGCAAGTCGCTGCTGACCTCGCTGTTTGCCATTGCCGCCGCGTTTGGCGTGCAGCTGTACAGCGACTCGATGATGCTGGGCGCGCTGGCCGGCTTTCTGCTGTTCATCGCCAGTGGCGTGGTGAAATGGGGCGACGCCGATAGCGTGTTCAGCGACGGCATGAAGATGATGGCGATGATCGGCTTCATCATGATCACCGCGCAGGGCTTTGCCGAAGTGCTGCAGGCCACCGGCAAGATCAGCGAGCTGGTGCAAGTGTCGGCCGAGCTGTTCGGCCACAGCCGGGGCGCGGCGGCGTTTGCCATGCTGTTTGTCGGCCTGCTGGTCACCATGGGCATCGGCTCGTCGTTTTCCACCGTGCCCATCCTGACCGCCATCTACGTGCCGCTGTGCCTGCAGCTGGGCTTTTCGCCGCTGGCCACCGTGTCCATCATCGGTACGGCCGGCGCGCTGGGCGATGCCGGCTCGCCGGCGTCCGACTCCACTCTGGGGCCGACTTCCGGCCTGAACGTGGACGGCCAGCACGACCACATGCGCGATACCGTCATCCCCACCTTCCTGCACTACAACCTGCCGCTGTTGGCCGCCGGCTGGGTCGCGGCGATGGTGCTGTAAGCGGCAAGCGGTGAGGCTGCGTTACAATGCCGGTCAAACATTGATGGAACACGCCATGGAATCGCGCCTCACCGAGCTGGAAATCAAGGTCGCCCTGCAGGACGACCTGCTGGACACGCTCAACCTCACCATCGCGCGCCAGCAACAGCAGATCGACCTGCTGCAAGAGCAGCTGCGCCACCTGTACCGCATGCAGCAGGCCGGCAACCAGCCGGAAGAGCAGCGCTCGCTGCGCGACGAGATCCCGCCACACTACTAAACCGGCCCGCTTTACCTGAAAGATTAAGCATGAGTACTCCCCTGCAACTGGCCCGCTCGCTGGCACCCCTGCTGGCTGGCTACTGCTGGGCCATCGGTGGCAGCACCTTGCTGCAACACCTGGACCTGGTGGAACAACCGCGCGACCTGGACATCGTCACCACCGCGGCCGACTTTGCCGCCGTACGCGCCGTGCTGGCCGCCCGTGGCCAGGACATCACGCCACCACCGCACCCGCAATACGCCACCCGTCACTTTGCCCGCTTCGATATGGGCGATGGCCTAAGCGTCGACCTGATCGCCGACATGGCCATCAAGCTGGAAAAAGGCAGCTACCGCTGGCCGTTTGACGCCAGCGCCCGCTTTGAGGCAGACGGTCTGCCGTGGTGCTGCCCCGAAGACTGGGCGCTGCTGTACCGGCTGATGGGGCGCGAGGAACAAACCGAGGCACTGGACGAGTGGCTGGACGAGCACAGCGTGCAACACCCGCACCGACTGGCGGCCAACCTGTTTGCCCAGTACCCGGCCAGCGCCATGCAACCGGCCCCGGCCTGGTGGCCGTGGGACGAATGACCCGCAGCCTCGCCGCGCTGCTGGCCCTGACACTTGCCCTGCTGTGTGGCACGGCCTACGCCGGGCGCGTAGTCAACCTGGCCAGCACCGACTACCCGCCGTACTTTTCGCCGCAATTACCCGGCGATGGCGTCGTCGCGGCCATTACCCGGGCCGCGCTGGCCAAGCACGGCCACACGCTGCAGCTGCATTACCGGCCGTGGGCCAGGCTGATGGCCGAGGTAAAGGCCGGGCAGTTCGATGGCGTGATGGCCGTGTGGTACGAGCCGGCCCGTGCCGAATACCTGCATTACAGCCTGCCGCTGGTGAATACCGTGATGGGCTTTTACGGCCGGGTAGACAAGCCGGTCGCCACCGAGCCGCTGAGTGCGCTGCGTACCCGGGTCATTGGTACCGTGCGCGGCTACAAAAACCCGGACGTGTTCGATCGCGCCGGCCTGAAGCAAGAGCTGGCCGCCGATGACCTGACCAATCTGCGCAAGTTGGCCGCCGGCCGTCTGGACCTGGTGCTGATCGATAAGGTGCTAGCCAGGCACCTGCAGGGCAAACTCACCACCAGCGAACGCCACGCCATCCGCTGGCAAGACCCGCCTCTCTCGGTGATGCCGCTGCACGTCGGCTTGCGCCGCGAACTCAGTGATGGCGAGCAACTGCTGGCCGACTTCAACGACGGCCTGCAAACCCTGCGCAAGAACGGCCAGCTGGCAGCGCTGATCCAGCAATACCAACTGGCACAGTAACGCGTCGTAGCGGCTTAGCTGCGGCGCTTGCGGTCGCGCGATACCACGGCTTCGATGTTCTTGCGGCCGATCAGCAAACCCGAGCGCACCGGCGGCGACACGGTAGCCGACAGCAAGGCCACCGCCGCCGGGTTGGCCGCAAACACCCCCGCCTGCTGCTGTAGCAAGCCGGCCGCCTGCATCGCCTGCAGCTGGCTTTCGATCACCGCATCGCCCTCGCCACACGCGGCTGCCAGCCGGGCAGCCGTCAAGCCGCCGCTGCCGGCAGCCTGCAGCTGCTGCCACAATTGCTGGGCCAGCGTCGTCGACAGCGCCGCGCGCAAGGTAGTGAGATCCGGAGTCGTCATCGTGTATGCCTGAAAAAAAGTGGCCGGATTATGGCAGTAAGTGCGCGCGCCAGCTACGCACCGGTCAGCGTCGGCTGCGCGCGCGGTTTGGCCACGATGCGCCCGGACAGCAAACTGGCGCTGGCAATCAGCGCGCCGCCGATATACTCCTGCAGCTGCATGTGCTCGCCGGCCAGCAGCCAGGCCGATAGCGCCGCGAACACCAGCTCCATCAGCATCAGCGTCATGATTTGCGTCGCCGGCAAAATGCTCAGGCCGTGCATCGAAATGATGCTGGTAGACAGCAGCGTCACGCCCAGCACCACGATCATCAGCAGGATGGGCACGTCGATCAGCGCCAGCTCGGCCCCCAGTTGGCCGCGCCACAGCAGCGAAGCCAACCCGCAGCCGGCCACCCCCAGCCACACCGACGCCGACTTCACCGGCACCGGCAGGCTGCTGGCGCGCTTGGACAGCACATTACCCAGCGCAAAACTGATGCCGCCGGACAGCGCCAGCCAGTCGGCACGGCTTTGCAGCAAGCCACCTTGCAGAATGTCGGGGCGGTACAGGATGGTGATACAGCCCAACAGCGACAGCGCCACCACGCCCCAGCCCACCGGGCTTAGCCGCTCGCGCAACAGCAGGCGCGAAAACAGTACCGTCCATAGCGGCGACAGATAAAACAGCAGCAGCACGCGCATGACCTGCCCTTCCGATACCGCCCACGTATAGCTGAAATTGCACCAGCCATAGAGCAAAGTCAGCGGAATCAGCACCCGGTCGAAGCGAAACTGCCGCCGGAAGACGTCGCGGAACACGAATACACCCAGACAGGCCGACACCAGATACACGGTCAGCGAAGTAGCCGCCGTGGAAAAGCCGGCCTCGTGCAATACGCGGAACGGGTACCACATCAGGCCCCACACCAATGCCGTGGTCAGCGCACAGCTCACCGCCAACAGCTTTTGTTTTACAAAATCCATAAGCCTTTCTTACTATTGTCCTTTTGTTGCATTGCAAGGAAACGGCGTTGAACCCCCACCTCGATCTGTTGCAGCCCTACCCGTTCCAGCGTTTGCGCGGCCTGCTGGCCGGCGTGACGCCGCCCGCCGACCTGCGGCACATCAATCTGTCCATCGGCGAACCCAAACACCCGACGCCGGACGTGGTCAAGCAAGCGCTGATGGCCAACCTGGACGGCCTGGCCGCTTACCCGGCCACGCTGGGCAGCGACGCGCTGCGCAGCGCCTGCGCCGACTGGCTGCAGCGCCGTTACGGCATTGCCGTGGATGCTGCCCGCGAAATCCTGCCGGTGTGCGGCAGCCGCGAAGCGCTGTTTTCGTTTGTGCAAGCGGTGATCGACCCGCGCGGCAGCGACAAGCCGGTGCTGATTTCGCCCAACCCGTTCTACCAGATCTACGAAGGCGCCGCGCTACTGGCCGGCGCCGAACCGTATTACGTGAACTGCCTGGCGGCCAACGGCTACCAGCCGGACTGGGCGGCCGTACCGGAAGCCGTGTGGCAGCGTACGCAGGTAGTGGTAGTGTGCAGCCCCGGCAACCCGACCGGGGCGGTGATGTCGCTGGATGACTGGAACACACTGTTCTCGCTGTCCGACCGCTACGGTTTTATCATTGCCAGCGACGAATGCTACAGCGAGATCTACTTCGACACGCCGCCGCTGGGCGGGCTAGAAGCCGCACGCCAGCTGGGCCGCGGCTACGAGCGTCTGGTGATGTTCACCAGCCTGTCCAAACGCAGCAATGCGCCGGGCCTGCGCTCGGGTTTTGTGGCCGGCGACGCGCGCATCCTGGAAAAATTCCTGCTGTACCGTACCTACCATGGCAGCGCGATGAGCCAGACCATCCAGCAGGCCAGCATTGCCGCCTGGCAAGACGAAGACCATGTCGCGGCCAACCGCTCAGCGTATACTGCCAAGTTTGACGCGGTCACCCCGTCTTTGGCACAGGTACTGAACGTGGCGCGCCCCGACGCCAGCTTCTACCTGTGGGCCGAAGTGCCCGGCGGTGACGACGCCGCGTTTGCGCGCCAGCTGTTTGCCGAAGAACACATCACCGTGCTGCCCGGCAGTTACCTGGCCCGCGACGCCCACGGCGTGAACCCCGGCGCCGGCCGTATCCGCCTGGCCCTGGTGGCCACGCAAGCCGAATGCGAAGAAGCGGCACAGCGCATCGTCCGCTTCGTAAAAAAACACCACTGAACACGACATCGAGAACCATGACTACCATCCATATCGCCCAAGGACTGAACCATATGCACCCGATCCAGCCCATCATCGAACAAGCCTTCGAAAACCGCGCCGACATTACCCCGGCTACCGTATCGGCCGAACTGAAAGCCGCCGTGGAACAAGTGATCGAAGAACTGGACAACGGCCACCTGCGCGTGGCCGAGAAAATCGACGGCGACTGGGTCGTACACCAGTGGGTGAAGAAGGCCGTGCTGCTGTCGTTCCGCATTCGCGACAACGTGCTGCTGGATGACGGCGTGAGCCGTTACTTCGACAAGGTGGACACCAAGTTTGCCGACTGGAACCAGGAACGCTTCCAGCAAGCCGGCTTCCGCGCCGTACCGGGCGCCGTGGCTCGTAAAGGCAGCTTCGTCGCCAAAAACACGGTGCTGATGCCGTCCTACGTCAACATCGGCGCCTACGTCGATGAAGGCACCATGGTCGACACCTGGGCCACCGTAGGCAGCTGCGCCCAGATCGGCAAGAACGTGCACCTGTCCGGCGGTGTCGGCATCGGTGGCGTGCTGGAGCCGCTGCAGGCCAACCCCACCATCATCGAAGACAACTGCTTCATCGGCGCCCGCTCCGAGGTGGTAGAAGGCGTGATCGTCGGTGAAGGCTCGGTGATCTCGATGGGCGTGTACATCGGCCAGTCCACCAAGATCTACGACCGCGAAACCGGCGAAATCAGCTACGGCCGCATCCCGCCGGGCTCGGTGGTAGTGTCCGGCAACCTGCCGTCCAAGGATGGCAGCCACAGCCTGTACTGCGCCGTGATCGTCAAGAAAGTGGACGCGCAAACCCGCAGCAAAACCAGCATCAACGAACTGCTGCGCGGCGTCTAAGCTTTTTTTAAGGTCTTGTTATCGATAGTTTTCAGCGCTGTATTAATCACGCACGGTAACAATTTCTACACAAAAAAAGCGCGCTGGCATTTTGCGCACTGCACACAAGGCAGATAAAATGCCCACAGGGAGTCGGCAACAGTCGGCTCCCTGTTTCTTCTTGATTTCACAGGACAATCCCTGATCGTGTCTTCCGACAGTTTCATCGAGCTCAAAAACGTCAGCTTTGCCTACGGCGACCGGCCGATACTGCAGGACATCTCCCTTACCATCCCCCGCGGCAAGCTGGTGGCCATCATGGGCGGCAGCGGCAGCGGCAAAACCACGCTGCTGCGGCTGATCTCCGGCCAGGTACGCGCCCAGCAGGGGCAGGTACTGGTGGATGGCCAGGACGTTGGCCGCATGGGCAACCAGGCGCTGTACCAGCATCGCCGCCGGATGGGCATGCTGTTCCAGTTTGGCGCCCTGTTCACCGATCTGTCGGTGTTCGACAACGTCGCCTTCCCCATCCGCGAGCATACCCGGCTACCGGAAAGCCTTATCCGCGACCTGGTGCTGATGAAGCTCAGCGCCGTCGGCCTGCGCGGCACCGAAAGCCTGATGCCGGCAGAGCTGTCCGGCGGCATGGCACGCCGCATCGCACTAGCCCGCGCCATCGCGCTGGACCCGCAGATCATGCTGTACGACGAACCGTTCACCGGCCTGGACCCGATCTCGCTGGGCACCATCGCCCTGCTGATCAAAAAGCTGAACGACGCGCTGGGCACCTCGTCGATCATGGTGACCCACGACGTGCACAAATCGCTGGAGATCGTCGATTACGTCTACTTCGTGGCCAGCGGCCGCATCGCCGCCGAAGGTACGCCGGATGAAGTGCGCCACTCCGACTCGCCGTGGGTACAGCAGTTCGTGCAAGGCGAGGCCGACGGCCCGGTACACTTTGCCTACCCGGCCGGCAATACCCTGGCCGACGCCTTCGGCCTGAAGGAGGTGCGCGCATGAACGCCCTGCTGTCTCCGTTCCGCCGCCTGGGCGCTGCCACCATCAACGCGCTGTGGCGACTGGGCTTCATCAGCCGCTTCTTCGTGGCCATCGTGCTGAACTCCGGCCAAAGCCTGCTGCGCTTCCATCTCACCATCCGCGAGATCTACTACGCCGGCGTGCTGTCGCTGATCATCATCGTGGTGTCCGGCCTGTTTGTGGGCATGGTGCTGGGCCTGCAGGGCTACAACACCCTGGCCCGCTTCGGCTCGGCCGACGCACTGGGCGCGCTGGTGGCGCTGTCGCTGCTGCGCGAGTTGGGCCCGGTGTTGGCCGCCCTGCTGTTTGCCAGCCGCTCCGGTAGCGCCATGACCGCCGAAATCGGCCTGATGAAGGCCACCGAACAGCTGGAAGCCATGAGCGTGATGGCGGTGAACCCCATCGCCCGCGTGGTGGCGCCGCGCTTCTGGGCCGGCGTGATTTCCATGCCCATTCTGGCCGCGCTGTTCAACGTGATGGGCATCTTCGGCGGCTATCTGGTGGGCGTGGAAATGATCGGCCTGGACGCCGGCACTTTCTGGTCGCAGATGCAGAACAACGTCGACCTGCATTACGACGTGATCAATGGCCTGATCAAGAGCGTGTTCTTCGGCATGGCCGTGACGCTGATCGCCGTCTTTGAAGGCTACGACGCCACGCCCACGGCGGCCGGCGTATCGTCTGCCACTACTCGTACCGTGGTGACCTCGGCACTGGTCATCCTGGCGCTGGACTTCGTCCTGACCGCCTTCATGTTCTAGGAAACTGCACAATGAAACGTTCTACGATTGATTTATGGGTAGGCCTGTTTGTGGCCATAGGCCTGGCAGCTATCGCCTTCCTGTCGCTGAAGGTGGCCAACCTTACCCCGCAAAGCAACGCCGATACCTATACTTTGGTGGCCGAGTTCGACAATATCGGCGGCCTGAAAGTGAAAGCGCCGGTGAAGTCTTCCGGCGTGGTGGTTGGCCGCGTCAGCAACATCGAACTGGATACCAAACGCTACGTGGCGCGCGCCACGCTGACGCTGGATAAACAGTACCAGTTCAGCCGTGACACCAGTGCCGAGATCCTCACCGCTGGCCTGCTGGGCGAACAATACATCGGCCTCACCCAAGGCGGTGACCCCGACAACCTGGCCAGCGGCGACCGCATCAGCCTAACCTCCTCTGCCCTGGTGCTGGAGCAGCTGATCGGCAAATTCATGACCAGCTTTGCCGAAAAAGGCGCCCAAGACGCCCCGGCTCAAACCGAATAAACCAGACCTCTCCAGAGAAAGACGCACATCATGAAAAAACTGTTCACCACCCTGATGCTGATGCTGGGCCTCAGCAGCACCGCCCTCGCCGCTTCCGATAACCCGGTGGACGTGATCAGCACTACCTCGCAATCCGCGCTCGAACTGCTGAAGAAAGACACCGGCAAGAACACCAACCAGATCCGCAAACAAGTGGAAGACCTGGTGGTACCGCAGTTCGACTTCATCCGCATGACCGCGCTGGCGGTAGGCAAAGACTGGCGCGGTGCCACCCCGGCGCAGCAAACCCAGCTGGCCGAGCAGTTCCAGACCCTGCTGGTGCGCACCTACTCCTCCACCATGACCCGCTTCAAGAACGCGCAGATCGACGTCAAGCCGAACGCGCAGCTCAACAACAACGGCCGTGAGGCGGTAGTGAAGTCCGAAGTCACCCTGCCGGGCAGCGGCGACAAGAAAAACGTAATGGTCGACTACACCCTGTACCGGGGCAACCAAGGCTGGAAAATTTTTAACGTCAGTGTGGAAGGTGCCAGCCTGGTTACCATCTACCGCAACCAGTTCGGCGAAGAAATCCGCAAGAACGGCGTGGACGGCCTGATCAAGCTGCTGAAAGACAAGAACGAAAAAGGCAAACCGGCATGACACTGCGCACCGTTGCCCCGGGCCAGTTCGCGCTGAGCGGTGATGTCGGCATGGACACCGCCGCCGCGCTGCAGGCCCAGCTGAGCACTGCCCTGCAAGGGGGTAACGCCAGCCTGGACCTGTCCGGGCTGGGCAAGGTGGATTCCGCCGCCGTCGCCCTGCTGCTGAACGCCCTGCGTCATCAGCAGCAACAAGGGGGCACGCTGCAATTGCACCATGTGCCCGACAGCCTGCGCGTGCTGGCCGAGTTGTACGAGCTGGCACCGCTGCTCGGGCTTGCCGAGGAGGCCAAGCCGTGAACAAGCCTTTGCTGATCATCAGCTGCTGCGTGCTGACAGCCTGTGCCAGCACCGGTGGCAACCCGCAAGACCCGCTGGAACCGATGAACCGTGCCGTGTTCAGCTTCAACGACAAAGCCGACCAGTACGTGCTGAAGCCGGTAGCCGAAGGCTACCGCTTCATCACGCCGCAGCCGGTACGCACCGCTGTCGGCAATGTGTTCGACAACTTGCGCGACGTGTACAGCCTGGCCAACCACGCCATCCAGCTGGAAGGCAAGAAATCTGCCACCGACTTGCTGCGCGTATCGATCAACAGCACCTTCGGCCTGTTCGGCCTGATCGACCTGGCCACCCCGATGGGCTTGCCCAGCTACAAGGCCACGCTGGGTGACACCTTCGCCCACTACGGCTGGAAGCAAAGCAGCTACCTGGTGCTGCCGCTGCTGGGGCCCAGCACCATCCGTGACGGTACCGGCATGGGGCTGTCATTCGGCTACAGCAGCGGCTCGTGGGTATTCCAGGAAAACCGCGACGCAGCCGCAGCCACCATCGCCTACGGCGTGGTGAGCCGTGAAAAGCTGCTGGGGCTAGACGAAACCTTCGACCAAGCCGCACTGGACCGCTACAGCTACATGCGTGACGCCTACCTGCAGTACCGCAATGCGCGAACCGGTTTTACGCCCCCTGCCAGTCAGTCCAATCCGGACGACGACAATATCGACGACCTGGTACCGGACGATGCCTCTGCCCCGGTGGCCGAGCAACCCGCCTCGGCACCACAAGCCAGCGCCCCCGGCCTGTAAACCGGTAATAGGCACAAAAAACCGCCCGTTTACCGGGCGGTTTTCTTTTACTGTCAACTGCTGCATCCCCCTCCCGTACGGCACCCATCACGCTGAACCCGCCATGAAAAACGCCCGTCTGGCACCTGCCTGACGGGCGATCTCGACGGGAAAGGCGGCTTAGCCCGGCTGCCAGCCGCCCCCCAGGGCGCTGTACAGGCTGACCACCGCGTTCAGGCGCGCCAGACGGGCGTCCGACAGCGACTGCTCCAGCTGGAACACGCTGCGCTCGGCGTCCAGCACCTCCAGGTAGCTGCTGTAGCCGGCGTCGTAACGCAGGCGCGCCAGACGCAGTGCCTCGCGCATGGCAGCCAGCTGCTGGCCCTGGGCGGTTTCGGCCTCTTGCGAGGTACGTACGGCCGACAGCGCGTCCAGCGTATCGGCAAACGCCGACTGCACCGCCTTCTCGTAGGCGGCCAGCGCCTGCTTCTGGCGCGCGTTGGCCGCGTCTACGCCGGCGCTGATTTCGCCGTTATTAAAGATGGGCGCCGCCAGGTTGGCCGCGTAGTTCCAGGTTTGTGCCGGGCCGGTAAACAGCTTGGACAGCTCGAAGCTGGCGCTGCCCAGGCCTGCCGACAGGCCAATGCTGGGGAAGTAAGCCGCGCGCGCCACGCCGATACGGGCGTTGGCGGCGACCAGCTGCGCCTCGGCAGCGGCCACATCCGGGCGGCGCAGCAGCAGATCGGACGGCAGGCCGGACGGCACCTGCGGCGGCACCGTCAACGCCTCCAGCGTCTTGCCGCGGGCCACCGGCTGTACCAGCTCGCGCGGGTTGGTGCCGGTCAGCACTGCCAGCGCGTGCTCGGTCTGCACCACTGCCTGACGCAGGCGCGGCACCGCGGCACGGGCAGCAGCGGCTTCGGCTTCGGCCTGCTTCAGCTCCAGCTCGGAGGTCATGCCACCGTTAAAGCGCTTCTTGCGCAGGGTGAGGCTTTCCTCGCGGCCCTGCAGCGTGGCTTGTACCGCCGCCAGCTGCGCGTCGTAGCTCAGCAACTGGAAGTAGGTGCTAGCCACCTGGGCGCTCAGCGACTGGCGTGCCGCGTCCAGCAGGCGCCGGCTTTGCGCCAGGTCGGCGTTGGCCGCCTCGCGCTTGCGGGCTTCCTTGCCCCACAGGTCCAGCTCCCAGCTGGCCGACAGTCCACCGCTGTAGTTTTCACCCAGCGCGCCGGCCCCGCTACTGTAGCGCGAGGTTTGCGCACGGGCGCCGGACAAGCTGGCGTTCACCTGCGGCAGCTGGCTGGCGCGCGCGGCGCCGGCAGCGGCGGCCGCTTCGTCCACGCGGGCTGCGGTTTGCTGCAGGTCGCGGTTGTATTGCTGTGCGTCGGCGATCAGGCGGTTCAGCGTGGCGTCGCCAAACTGGCGCCACCAGTGCGCGTCCACCTGCGCCTGCTCGCTGCCTTGCGGTAGCGCCAGGCCGGGCCGCTGGTAATCGGGGCCAACGGCGCAAGCCGACAGCGCGGCCGCTACCAGCAGCGGCATCAAGGCTTGCTTAAGCGTCATGTTTTTCTCCTTTGGCGGCCTTGCCCTGCGACATCTGCATGATCAGCTTGAAGAACAGCGGGATGAACAGGGCAGCAATGAAGGTGGCCGCCAGCATACCGCCGATCACGCCAGTACCGATGGCGTGGCGGCTGGCAGAACCGGCACCGCTGGAAATGGCCAGCGGCACACAACCCAGAATGAAGGCCAGCGAGGTCATCACGATGGGGCGGAAGCGCAGCTTGGCGGCATCAATAGCCGCTTCGGCCAGGCCCATGCCTTCTTCCATCTTGATCACGGCAAACTCGACAATCAGGATGGCGTTCTTGGCCGCCAGACCGATCAGCGTCACCAGCGCTACCTGGAAGTAAACATCGTTCTCCAGACCGCGCAGCCAGGTGGCCAGCAGTGCACCAAACACGGCAAACGGCACCGCGGTCAGTACCGCAAACGGCAGCGTCCAGCGCTCGTACTGCGCCGACAGGATCAGGAACACCATCAACATGCCGACCACGAACACCATGGCCGACGAACCGCCGGTGGATTTTTCCTGGAACGCCGAGCCGGTCCACGCCAGGGTGTAGCCGTCCGGCAGCACTTCCTTGGCCAGCCGCTCCATCGCGATCAGCGCCTCGCCCGAACTGTAGCCCGGGGCTGGGCCACCAACAAACTTGGCGGCCGGGAAGGCGTTGTAGCGGTCCACCACTTCGGGGCCGGTACGCTGCTCGATGGTCACCAGGCTAGTCAGCGGAATCATCTGCCCGTTCTGGCCACGCACGAACACATTACGCAGGTCTTCCACGCTGTCGCGGAAGTCGGCTTCCGACTGCAGCTGTACGGTAAAGATGCGACCGAACTTGCTGAAGTCGTTAACGTACAGCGAACCGAAAGTACTGCTCATCGCGTCGAACACATCGCTGACTGCCACGCCCAGCGCCTTGGCTTTGTCGCGGTCCAGCTGCACGTTCAGCTGCGGCACGTTGGCCGAGAATGTGGTCTGCACGCCGGCCAGTTCCGGGCGCTTGGCAGCGGCCATCATCAGCTTCTGCGCCTGCTGTGCCAGTTCGGCACTGCTGGCACCGTTACGGCTTTGCAGGTAGGCCTCGAAACCGCCGGTAGACGACATGCCGGAGATCGGCGGCGGGTTGAACGCCAGCACCAGGCCTTCCGGCACCATCATGCCTTTCTGGAACACGTCGCCTACCACCGCTTGTGCCGACAGCTCGGGGGCCTTGCGCTCGTCCCACGGCTTCAGCGTGATGAAGGTCACGCCGGTATTGCTGCGGTTGGTACCGGACAGAATGTCGAAGCCGGCAAAGCTCATCACGTCTTTCACCGCCGGGTTGGCCGCAATCTGCTTGTCGAAGCGGTTCATCACGTCCTGGGTGCGGTTGATGGCCGCGCCGTCGGGCAGGATGGTGGCCGCGATGATGTAGCCTTGGTCCTCTTCCGGCGCCAGCGACGACGGAATCAGCTTGAACAGCCACACCGACGCGCCGATCAGCACGCCGAACATCGCCAGCGCCAGCAGGCTGCGACGGATCAGGAACGATACGCCGTTGCCGTAGCTGGTGGTCATGCGGTCGAAGAAGCGGTTGAAGCCTTCAAAGAAGCGGTTGCTGTGCTGGTGCTCGGGTTTGAGCATCAGCGCGCACAGCGCCGGGGTCAGCGTCAGCGCCACGATGCCCGAGATGGTCACCGAGATGGCGATGGTGATGGCGAACTGCTTGTACATCTGGCCGGCAATACCGCCCAGGAACGCGACCGGAATGAACACCGAGCACAACACCAGCACGATGGCGACCACCGGGCCGCTGACTTCCTTCATCGCTTGCAGGGTGGCTTCGTACGGCGGTTTGCCTTCCTGCATCATGATGCGTTCGACGTTTTCCAGTACCACGATGGCGTCATCCACCACGATACCGATGGCCAGCACCATGCCGAACAGCGTCAGCGTGTTGATGGAGTAGCCGAACAGATACATACCGGCGAAGGTGCCCACAATCGATACCGGCACCGCCAGGCCCGGAATCAGCGTGGCGCGCCAGTTCTGCAGGAACAGGTACACCACGGCAAACACCAGCACCATGGCCTCGGCCAGCGTGGCAATCACCTCGTTGATAGACACTTCCACAAAGCGGGTGGTGTCGTACGGGATGGCGTAAGACAGACCTTGCGGGAAACGCGCGGCCAACTCGTCCATGCGCTGCTGTACCGCCTTGGCGGTGTCCAGCTGGTTGGCACCCGGTGCCAGGTTGATACCGATCGGGATGGTCGGGCGACCGTTATGCAGGCCGGAGAAGTCATACGACAGCGCGCCCAGCTCTACCCTTGCCACGTCCTTCAGGCGAACTTGCTGCCCGCCACTGCCGCTGCGCACAATGATGTTCTCGAACTCGGACACCTCGCTGAAACGGCCCTGGGTGGTAATGGTGTAGGTAAAGTCGGGCTTGGTACCGGCTACCGGCGTACCGCCAATTTTGCCTGCTGCAAACTGCGCGTTCTGCTCGCGGATAGCCTGTGCCACATCACCCGGGGTGAGGTTCAGCTGCGACAGACGGTCCGGGCGCAGCCAGATACGCATGGCGTAATCCTGGCCGGCAAAGTTGGTCACCTGGCCCACGCCCGGGATGCGCTTGAGCTCGTCTACCACGTTAAGCAGCGCGTAGTTGCTCATGAAAAGGGTGTCGAAGCGCTTGTCCGGCGAGTACAGCGAAATTACCTGCAGGAAGGTCGCGGCTTGCTTGCTGACGTTGACGCCCTGGCGCCGCACCTCTTCCGGTAGCGAGGACAGCGCTGACTGCACACGGTTATTAACGTTGATGGTGGCCTGGTCAGGGTTGGTACCGATCTTGAAGGTCACCGTCACCGTCAGGCGGCCATTACCCGAGCTGGTGGACTGCAGGTACAGCATATCGTCCACGCCGTTGATGGCTTGCTCCAGCGGTGACGCCACCGTATCGGCCACCACCTCGGCCGAAGCCCCTGGGTAAAAAGCCGTTACCGCTACCGACGGCGGTACGATCTGCGGATATTGTTCCACCGGCAGCGCCCGCATGCCAAAAAAACCGGCGAGCAGGATAACGATGGAGATCACGCTGGCAAAGATAGGCCGGCGTACGAAAAAGGCTGAGAACATGGTGTGCTTCCCCCTGGCTTAGCCGTTGGCCGGCGCACTGGCTGCCGGCTTGGCCGCCTGCGGTACCACCTTGGCACCCGGGCGCAGCTTGATCAGGTTATCCACAATCACCCGTTCGCCAGGCTTCAGGCCGCTCTCAACAATGAAGCCGGCCGGCGTGGCCTCCGCCAGTTGCAGCGGGCGCGGCTGGGCGGTGTTATCTTGCCCTACCACCCACACCATTTTGCCCTGCTGGGTAGTAAGCACAGCCTGCTGCGGTACTACCAGCGCGCCCAGACGGGTTGCCCCCTTCAGCTGCACGCGCACAAACTGGCCTGGGCGCAGCTCGCCCTGCGGGTTGGCAAAGGTGGCACGGGCAGCAGCGGTACCGGTGGCCGGGTCTACCACGCGGTCGGCGTAATCGATCACGCCTTCACGACCGTACACGGTACCGTCAGGCAGTTTGACGCTGACGGTGTAACGATTGCCGGCCGGCAGGCGCAGCTTGCCTTCTGCGGCCAACCTTTGTGCACGCAACACGTCGTTATCCGAGAGCGAGAACTTCACATAGATCGGGTCTAGCTGCGAGATACGCGTCAGCAAACTGCCTTCGCCAGCCTGCACCAAGCTGCCCTCGGAACGCACCTCGGCGCTGGTCACACCACCAATCGGTGCGGTAACACGGGTGTAATCCAGGTTGATCTGCGCACTCTTCAATGCAGCGCGGGCCGCAGCAACTGACGCCTTGGCGCTGGCCAGCGCCGCCACCGCGTCGTCGCGGTCTTTTTGGCTGACGGCGTTTTCCTTGAACAGCGGAATCACGCGGTCGTGGTCTTGCTGGGCGCGGATCAGGCTGGCTTCCTGCAGTTTCAGCGCGGCGGCAGCTTGATCGACGGCAGCCTGGTACGGCGCCGCGTCAATCTGGAACAGCAAGTCGCCGGCTTTCACGCTACTACCTTCGGTGTAGGCACGCTTTTGCAGGATGCCGGACACGCGCGCGCGCACCTCCACCTCGCGCGAGCCGCTGGTCTGCGCTACATATTCGGTAATCAGCGGTACGTCGGCTGCCTGCATGGTTTGCACCGACACCGGCATCGGCGGCATCTGGCCACCGTGACCGGCGGCCTGGTCAGCACCGCCTTTGCCGCAGGCGGCGAGCAGCACGGCCAGAGGCAGCAATACGGCAATTGAAGGTTTGGTGGGTATCACGGAATGCTCCTTGATAGGAAAGTTATACCTGCAAGCAGGCCGATTCTTGATGTCATGCGTCTTGCCGGGCCGAAAGTGGCCGCCCTGCTTCATGCGTACACGCTTCAGTGTAGCCCGTGATTGACTGATGCAATCAACATGAACACAGGGCATTGCCGGGCGGTGTGTGATGCCAAATTATCAAAATACAAAGGCAAGTCGCGCATTTTGATGCCATAATACATACATTCACGTATGTATGTAAACAAACAGTGCTGCAGGATGTGGCGTTTGCCGCTATCCTTATGCCCGCTTTGAAACCCCTGTTATCGACATGGCCAGAAAAACCCGCGAAGAAGCCGAACAAACCCGCCAGTTGCTGCTGGACACCGCTGAAAAGGTGTTCTGGGAGCAAGGCGTGGCCGCCACCTCGCTGACCGACATTGCAGCAGCGGCGGGACTGACGCGTGGCGCCATTTACTGGCACTTTGCCAACAAGCTGGACCTGTTCAACGCGCTGTGCGACCGCATCATGCCGGCGCTGGAAATCATCAACGGCATTCTGCTCGATAAGCGCTACAACCCGGCGGCAAGGCTCTGGCGCCATGTGCACGCCATGTTCGACCTGCTGTACCACGACCAGCGCATGCGCCGCATCTGCGCCATCCACCACATCGGTTGCGAGCAAGTCGGCGAGATGGCGCCGCTGCTGCTGGAGCAACTGAGCTGGACCCAGGAAAAAGAAGCCCAGTTGGCGAGGGTGCTGGAAGAAGCCGACAGCCAGGGGCTGCTGCGGCCGAGTGTGGTTCCCGCCCTCGCCGCCATCGGCCTGCACTCGCTGTACGGTGGCCTGTGCCACAGCTGGATGATTGCCATTGATAACGACACCATCCACCGCCATCTATCTGCCATGTTAAGCCCTTATTTTGTCGGGATTTTCCGTGACGAATGCTGGCTACAGGACGCTGCACCCGCCGCCTGATTGGCGTATACTCCGCGCTTTCCGCTTTTATCCGCACGCTCCGTTCATGACCCACGCGATCAGCATCGAGTCTGTCAGCAAGCGCTTTGGCAGCTTGCAGGCACTGGATGACATCAGCTTTACCGTAGAACAAGGCGAGTTCTTCGCCCTGCTCGGCCCCAACGGTGCCGGCAAGACCACCCTGATTTCGGCCATGGCAGGTTTATCGCGCCCCGATAGCGGCCACATCCGCATCATGGGCCACGACACCGTACGCGACGCCCGCAGCGCCCGCATGACGCTGGGCGTGGTGCCGCAGGAACTGGTATTCGACCCCTTTTTCAGCGTCCGCGAAGCCCTGGTGTTCCAGTCCGGCTATTTCGGTATCCGCCGCAACGATGCCTGGATCGACGAACTGCTGCACAAACTGGGCCTCACCGACAAGGCCGGCACCAATATGCGCGCGCTGTCAGGCGGCATGAAGCGCCGCGTGATGGTGGCGCAGGCGCTGGTCCACCGCCCGCCGGTGATCGTGCTGGACGAACCTACAGCCGGCGTGGACGTGGAACTGCGCCAGAGCCTGTGGGCCTTCGTGCAGGAGCTGAACAACGCCGGCCATACCATCGTGCTGACCACCCACTACCTGGAAGAAGCCGAAACCCTGTGCAGCCGCATCGCCATGATGAAAAAAGGCAAGCTGCTGGCGCTGGAAAACAAAGACAAGCTGCTGGCCCATAGCGCCAGCCGCGAAATCTCGCTAAAGCTGGCCGGCGCGCTGCCTGCCAGCCTGCAGGCACTGAAAATCCGCGAAGCCGACGGCCGCCACGTGCTGCAACTAGCCGACATCACCCGCCTGGAAGACGTGTTGCGCGAGCTGAGGTTGGCCGCAGTCGAAGTGCGCGAGCTGTCGGTACAGGAAACCGATCTGGAGCAGGTGTTCGTGAAAATGATGCATGGAGGGCGCGCCTGATGCACGGCTTCATGACGCTGTTCAAGAAAGAGATCCTGCGCTTCTGGAAGGTGGCCTTCCAGACCGTGATGGCACCGGTGCTGACCGCCCTGCTGTACCAGCTGATTTTTTCGCACGTCCTGTCGCAGCACGTGGAAGCCTACCCGGGCGTCAGCTATACCGCGTTCCTCATTCCGGGGCTGGCGATGATGTCGATGGCACAGAACGCCTTTGCCAACAGCTCGTCCAGCCTGATCCAGAGCAAGATCACCGGCAACATCGTGTTCCTGCTGCTGCCACCGCTGACGGCGCTGGAATTCTTTGCCGCCTACCTGCTGGCCGCCGTGGTGCGGGGCGTGGTAGTGGGCGCCGGCGTGCTGGCGGTCACCAGCTGGTTCGGCCTGCTGCTACCGGCGCACCCGCTATGGGTGCTGGTCTTTGCCGTGTTCGGCTGTGGCGTTCTGGGTACACTGGGCATTGTGGCAGGCATCTGGGCTGATAAATTCGACCAGTTGGCCGCCTTCCAGAACTTTCTGATCATGCCGCTGACTTTCCTGTCGGGCGTGTTCTATTCCATTAACAGCCTGCCACCCCTGTGGAAAACCGTGTCCCACCTGAACCCGGTGTTCTACATGATCGACGGTTTCCGTTACGGCTTCTTCGGCCAGGGCGACGTGTCGCCGTGGCTGTCGCTGGCGGTGGTGGCCGGCAGTTTTGCGCTTCTGGCTGGCTGGTCCTTGCATTTGATCGCCAGTGGCTACAAATTGCGTCAGTAAGACGCTACGTTTCATTAAAGCATTCCTACAGGATTCCCCATGGTTAGTGCAGACTACATCCAGAACGTCATCACCGCGTCCCTGCCCTGTGAACACATCCAGGTACTGGGCGACGATGGCACCCACTTCGAAGCCGTGATCGTGAGCGCCGAGTTTTCCGGCCGCAACCGCGTGCAGCGTCACCAGCTGGTCTACAAGGCTCTGGGTGACCGCATGCGTGCCGAGATCCACGCACTGTCGATGAAGACCCTCAGCCCGGAAGAATGGGCACAGCAACAAGGCTAAAAACAACACCATGGAAAAACTGGTCATTCAGGGCGGCACCGGCCCGCTCAACGGCGAAATCCGCGTTTCCGGCGCCAAGAACGCCGCCCTGCCCATTTTGTGCGCCGGTCTGCTGACCGCCGACACCCTCAAGCTGACCAACGTGCCGATGCTGCGCGACGTGGCCACCACGCAGAAGCTGCTACAAGGCATGGGCGTACGCGTGATGACCGACAACGTGCACGAAGTCGAAATCACCGCCGCCCAGCTGGATACCCTGGTGGCACCGTACGAGCTGGTGAAAACCATGCGCGCGTCCATTCTGGTGCTGGGCCCGATGCTGGCCCGCTACGGTGAAGCCACCGTGTCGCTGCCGGGCGGTTGCGCCATCGGTAGCCGTCCGGTGGACCAGCACATCAAGGGCCTGGTGGCGATGGGTGCCGAAATCTCCATTGAGCACGGTTACGTCAAAGCGCGCGCCAAGCGCCTGCGCGGCGCGCACATCGTGATGGACATGGTCACCGTCGGCGGTACCGAAAACCTGATGATGGCCGCAGCACTGGCCGAAGGCACCACCATCCTGGAAAACGCCGCCCGCGAACCGGAAGTGGTCGATCTGGCCCACTGCCTGGTGGCGATGGGTGCCAACATCCAGGGCATCGGCACCGACCGCATGGTGATCGAAGGTGTGGAACGCCTGCACGGCGCCCAGCACGCCATCATGCCGGACCGTATCGAAGCCGGCACCTTCCTGGTGGCCGCCGCCATGACCCGCGGCCACCTGGTGCTGCGTAACGCTGCGCCACGTGCGATGGACGTGATTCTGGACAAGCTGGCCGAAACCGGCGCCGTGATCGAATGCGGTGACGACTGGATCTCGCTGGACATGAAGCGCCGCCCGAAAGCTGTCAACGTACGCACGCTGCCGCACCCGGCCTTCCCTACCGACATGCAGGCCCAGATGATGACGCTGAACGCCATCGCCGACGGCGCTGCCGTGATGACCGAAACCATCTTCGAAAACCGTTTCATGCACGTGCCGGAACTGAACCGCATGGGCGCCAACATTGAAGTGGAAGGCAACACTGCTATCGTCAAAGGCGTGGAAAAGCTGTCCGGTGCCACCGTGATGGCCACCGACCTGCGCGCCTCTGCCAGCCTGGTGCTGGCCGGCCTGGTGGCCGAAGGCGAAACCACCGTCGATCGCATCTACCATCTGGACCGTGGCTACGAGCACATCGAGGACAAACTGAACGCAGTGGGCGCCAACATTACCCGCGTCAACTAAGCACGCTGCAAACGCTGCACCGCCCCACAACCCTGCTTGCTGCCAAGCAGGGTTTTTTGTTGCCCGCATTACCTAGCCCACCCACACACTCACCTTTCTTTTTTAAACATCACAACTAAAAACAAATACAGATAGGCGAAAAAATCACAAAACCAGCATTTTATGCAATTCAAATGCCAATAAAGTTGATAAAAATTGCCATCACCCCTGCACCCTATCGATAATGTAAAAAATATTAAACAAGGATGCGCCATGCCACACAGTATCAAGAGCAAACTGCTGATCGGTGCCGGCCTGCTGGTCTTTATCGGCTTCGCGGCCATCATCGGGCTCAATAGCTGGCTGAGCATGCGGCAAGCAGAACAGCATGTCATGCAGCACGCCAGACTGCAGGCTGCTGACGAAGCCAAACGCTTGCGCGTCCTGCTGGAACGTAGTGATACAGCTGCCGCCACACTGGCCATCGCCATGCAGTCCCTTCCAGGCAGTGGCGGCAGTGACCTGCGGCGCGTCGCTAGCCTGCAAACGCGGCAGCTGCTGGCACAGCACCCGGATGCAGTCGGCATTTTCACACTGTGGGAACCCAATGCTCTGGATGGCCGCGATGCCGAACTGGCCGGCAAACCGGAAAACGATGCCACTGGGCGTGCCGGCGTGTACTGGTACCGCAAGGATGGCAAGGAAGACGCCGTCTGGGGCGCTGAAGACGTAGAAGAAGACGCTTATTACGCCGCCCCCAAGGCCAGCCGTCAGAGCGTGATGACCGAGCCGTACGAAGACCGTGACATCAAGGTAATGATGGCCACCTTGTCACATCCGATACTGATCAACGGTAGCTTTGCCGGCGTGGTTGGTATCGATCTGGGTCTGGGCAAGTTGCAAACCCTCGCGGCACAAGTACGGCCCTACGGCGACGGCTACATGAGCATTTATTCCAACAGTGGCATGGTGCTAGGTGCTGCCGATGCGGCCCTGGTCGGCAAGCCGGACCCGGCCCTGCTACCGTCTACCCTCGCCGCCATCAAGGCTGGCCAAGCTTTCGAGTACACACAAGATAACACCCTGCATCTGCTGCAGCCGGTACAGGTTGGCCGCAACGCCATGCCATGGGCGGTACGTATCTCCATTCCGCTCGATAGCGCCTTTGCCGATACCCGCACCGCCAGCTGGAAAACCGCCGGCTTGAGCCTGGCTGCGCTGGCCGTGATCCTGCTGGCACTGGGCCTGCTGCTAGGCAAGCTGATTGCACCGCTGTCACGCCTGCAACACGCGCTGGCCGAGCTTTCCGGCGGCGACGGCGACCTCACCCGCCAGCTGCCCATCCACGGCCGTGACGAAATCGGCGCCTCGGCCACCGCCTTCAACCGTTTCAGCCAGTCACTGCGCCACATGTTGCTGGAGGTACGCGAACGCACCGGCCAGGTCAACCAAGCCGTAGGGGCATTGGCGACCGAAACGCTCGATATCAGCCAGCACTCTGGCCAGCAGGCACAAGCTGCCACCAACACCGCCAGTGCGGTAGCCCAGCTATCAGGCAGCATCAGCCGCATTGCCGACGCCGCCAGCCAGGCCGAACAGGCAGCACGCAGCGCCGGTGACGAAGCCGAGCAGGTAGCGCACAGCGTGCACAGTACCGCCAGCGAGATTGGCCGTATTGCCGATACCATCCGGCGTATTGGCGGTGTGCTGAGCGGGCTGGAAAACCGCTCTGAGCAAATCAGTAGCATCGTGCAGGTGATCAAGGACATCGCAGAGCAAACCAATCTGCTGGCCCTGAACGCAGCCATCGAAGCCGCCCGCGCTGGCGAGGCCGGGCGCGGTTTTGCGGTAGTCGCTGACGAAGTGCGCAAGCTGGCCGAACGCACCGCCACCGCCACGGTAGAGATCGCCGGCAGCATTCGCCAGGTGCAGGAAGCCAGCGCTGGCGCCGCAGGTAGTATGGAAGAAGCCATTCGCCAGGTAGAAAACGGGGTGATGCTGGCCGAACGTGCAGCAGGCTCCATCACCCAGATCCGCGAGCACAATCTGGGCGTCTTGGCCACCGTCGGGCACATCGCTGCCGCCACCGCCGAGCAGTCCACCGCCAGCCGCGACATCGCCCGCCACATCGATGCCATCCACGGCATGACCGCCGATACCGATGCTTCGCTGCACCACGCCAATGGTGCGGTGGGCGACCTGCAACGGTTGGCCGATGAACTGCAAACGCTGCTGGCCCGCTTCAAACTGTAAGGTTGGCCGCAAGGCCGGCACTATCGGCCTGCCCAAGCGGCAGGGCTTTTCATTGCGCGCCCCCACCACCAACGTTGACCGCCAGCGCCGGCGCCAGGTAACAAAAAACCCTGCCGGCTTGCGCGGGCAGGGTTGTCATCGTTAGCGCACGGGCTAGTGGCCGTCGAACGAGCACACAGTAAACAGCGGAATATCCAGACCACGCATCAGGTCGCCACCGCCCAGCTCGGGCAGCTCGATGATGCCGGCGGTTTCCACTACCTCGGCGCCCAGGCGCTGCAGCAGCTTGTAACCGGCCATCATGGTACCGCCAGTGGCGATCAGATCGTCGATCAGCACCACGCGGTCACCCGGCTTCACCGCATCGGTGTGCATTTCCACCGTGGCGTTGCCGTACTCCAGCTCGTACTCCTCGGCTACCGTGGTGAACGGCAACTTGCCCTTCTTGCGGATGGGCACGAAACCCACGTTCAGCTCGTAGGCCAGCACCGAGCCGATGATGAAGCCGCGGGCATCCAGGCCGGCCACCATGTCGATCTTCTCGCCCATATAGCGGTGCACGAAGATGTCGATCAGCATGCGGAAGGTCTTGGGGTTCTGCAGCAGCGGGGTGATGTCGCGGAACATCACGCCTTCGCTCGGCCAGTTCGGCACGGTGCGGATCCAGCCCTTCAGGTAGCGCGAGTAGTCGAGATTGCTCAGGTTTTCCATGGCCATGACCTTAGTGGAAGAACGCCAGCTTGACGATCCACAGACCGGCAATCACCAGTACCGCCGGCTTCAGGTCGGCAAAGCGGCCAGCCAGAATCTTGATGGCAGCGTAGCTGATGAAGCCGAAAGCAATGCCGTCCGCAATGGAGAAGGTAAACGGCATGGCCACCGCCGTCATTACCGCCGGAGCGGACTCGGTCAGGTCGTCCCAGTTGATCTCGGCCAGACCACGGGTCATCAGTACGGCCACGTAGCACAGCGCCGGGGCAGTGGCATAAGCCGGTACGGTCTTGGCCAGCGGCGAAATCCACAGGCAAGCCAGAAACAGGATGGCCACTACCAGCGCAGTCAGGCCGGTACGGCCACCCACGGCGGTGCCGGCAGCGGATTCAATGTAAGCGGTGGTGGACGAGGTGCCCATGGCAGCGCCGGCGGTAATGGCGACCGAGTCGGCCATCAGCGCGCGCTTCAGACGCGGCAGCTTGCCGTCTTTGTCCAGCAGACCGGCACGGTGCGATACGCCCACCAGGGTGCCGGTGGTATCAAACAGGTCGACGAAGAAGAACACGAAGATCACGCCCAGCAGGCCGGCAGTCAGCGCGCCTTCCAGATCCATCGTCATGAAGGTCGGCTCCATGCTCGGAACAGGCGCGAAAATGCCCTCGAAGCTGGACAGGCCCAGCATGATGGACAAGGCGGTTACCGTCAGCACACCGATGATGATGGAGCCGTGCACCTTGCGGTATTCCAGCGCCACGATGATGAAGAAGCCCAGAATGGCCAGCAGCACTTTCGGGTCGTGCAGGTTACCCAGGGTCAGCAGCGTCGCCGGATGGTCTGCCACCACGCCGGCGTTTTTCAGCGCGATGATGGCCAGAAACAGGCCGACACCGGCCGAAATGGCAAACTTCAGCGATTGCGGAATGGCGTTGACGATGGCTTCGCGCACCTTGAACAGGCTAACAGCCAGGAACACGATGCCAGAGATGAACACCGCGCCCAGTGCCGTTTCCCACGGCACGCCCATGCCCTTCACCACGGTAAAAGTGAAATAGGCGTTCAGACCCATGCCCGGCGCCAGCGCGATCGGGTAATTGGCCACCAGCGCCATGATGCCGGTACCCAGTGCCGCTGCCAGGCAGGTGGCAACGAATACAGCGTTGAAGTCCATGCCGGTAATCGACAGGATGGCCGGGTTAACGATGACGATGTAAGCCATCGTCAGGAACGTGGTAAAGCCGGCAATGACTTCGGTCTTGACGTCGGTGCCGTGCTCTTTCAACTTGAAGAAACTTTCTAGCATGATGACATGCCCTCCCCTCGTCTTTTGAGACGTAACTGTATGAAAAACGCGCGATTTTAACCTGAAACGCGCGTTTGTTGCGCTGCAGTTTATGGTGGCCGGCCCGGCTTAACCGCGCTCCTGCGTTGTGGTATCCTGAAATATTGCTCAAGTTCGTTAGGAAGCGCTTACATGACGCCAGCCCAAGGCTCGATTTTCATCGTGGTTGCCCCTTCCGGCGCCGGCAAAACCTCGCTGGTAGCTGCTCTGCTGCAGGCCGAACCGGGGGTAGAGCTGTCGGTGTCGTACACCACCCGCGCCCCGCGTGAGGGCGAGGTAGACGGCAAGAGCTACCACTTTGTCGACCGTGCTGCCTTTGAAGGCATGATCGCCGCCGGCGACTTCCTGGAATACGCCGAGGTCTACGGCAACTACTACGGCACCAGCGCACGCTGGCTGCGCGAACGGTTGGCCGCAGGTCGCGACATCCTGCTGGAAATCGACTGGCAAGGTGCGCGCCAAGTGCGCAAGGTATTCGGCGACGCCGTGGCCGTGTTCATCCTGCCGCCATCGCTGCCGGTGCTGGAAGCCCGCCTGCGTGGCCGCGCTACCGACAGCGAAGAGGTCATCCAGCGCCGCTTGTCCGAGGCACGCATGGAGATCGACCAGGTAGCCGAGTACGACTACCTGATCGTCAATGACAATTTCGAACAGGCCCGTCTGGACCTGATCAGCGTCATCCGTAGCCAGCGCCTGCAAGCTGCCCGCCAGTTGCAGCGCCATGCCGACGCCATTGCCGGCATGCAAACAGCGCGCTAGGGCTTTATCCGGAACGCGCAATCCCTTATCTTTTTGCTTCACCCTTTCGTGAGAGACTCAAATCATGGCCCGTATCACTGTTGACGACTGCCTGGACCGCATCCACAACCGCTTCGACCTGACCCTGGCAGCCGCCTACCGCGCTCGCCAGGTGGCATCCGGCGCCACTGCCTTTGTGGAACAAGGCCGTAATAAGCCGACCGTCGTTGCCCTGCGCGAAATCGCCGGTGGCCACGTTGGCCGCGAAATCCTCACCCGCCACAAAGGCTGATCGCCACGATGACGCCAGAGAACGCCTCCCCCATCGACTACAACGCCCTCGTTGACGCCGAGGCCGAGGCGTTATTCGAAGCCGCGTCACGCTATCTGAAACCCGAAGACGTGCAGCTGCTGCGCCAGGCTTTTGTCACTGCGCGCGACGCCCACGAAGGCCAGACCCGCAAGAGCGGCGAGCCGTACATCACGCACCCGCTGGCGGTAGCCACCATGCTCACCGACTGGCGACTGGACGCGCAGGGCCTGGCGGCGGCGCTGATGCACGACGTACTGGAAGACACCGGCGTCACCAAGCCCACGCTCACCGACCAGTTCGGCCGCACCATTGCCGACCTGGTAGATGGCCTGTCCAAGCTGGAAAAGCTGGAATACCAGACCAAGGAAACCGCGCAAGCGGAAAACTTCCGCAAGATGGTACTGGCGATGGCGCGCGACATTCGCGTCATCATCGTCAAACTGGCCGACCGCTTGCACAATATGCGCACGCTGGACGTCATGCGTGAAGACAAGCGCCAGCGTATTGCCCGCGAAACGCTGGAAATCTACGCCCCGATCGCCAACCGCATCGGCCTGAACAAGGTTTACCGCGAGTTGCAGGATCTGGCGTTCATGCATCTGCACCCCAATCGCTATCACGTGCTGTCCAAAGCAGTGCGATCGGCGCGCGGCAACCGCCGCGAGGTGGTGGACAAGATCCTGAAAGCGGTCAGTCAGCGGCTGGTAGAATCCAATATCGAAGCCACCATCAAGGGCCGCGAGAAAAACCTGTACAGCATTTACAAGAAGATGCAGGAGAAAAAGCTGTCTTTCTCCGAAGTACTGGACATCTACGGCTTCCGCGTCATCGTCAAGGACAACCCCAGCTGCTACCTGGCGCTGGGCGCGCTGCACAGCCTGTACAAGCCCATTCCCGGCAAGTTCAAGGACTATATCGCCATCCCCAAGGGCAACGGCTACCAGAGCCTGCACACCACCCTGTTCGGCCCCTACGGCACGCCGGTGGAAATGCAGATCCGCACCCGCGAAATGAACGCGGTGGCCGAAGCCGGTATTGCCTCGCACTGGATGTACAAGTCCGGTCACGCCAGCATCGACGCCGCCAAGCAGCGCACCCACCAGTGGCTGCAAAGCTTGCTGGACATGCAAGCGGAAAGCGACGACGCGGTGGAATTCCTGGAACACATCAAGATCGACCTGTTCCCGGACGAGGTATACGTATTCACGCCCAAGGGCAAGATCATCGTGCTGCCGCATGGCGCTACCCCGGTGGACTTTGCCTACGCGGTACACACCGACGTTGGCCACCGCTGTATCGCGGCCCGCGTCAACCACAACCTGGTGCCGCTGCGCACCGTGCTGCGCAACGGCGACACCGTGGACATCATCACCTCCACGCAGACCAAACCGAACCCGTCGTGGCTGAACTTCGTGCAGAGCGGCCGTGCCCGCTCCGGCATCCGCAATTACCTGAAGTCGCTGCAAACGCAAGACGCCATCCAGCTGGGGCAGAAACTGCTGCGCCAGGCCGCCAGCGCGCTGTCGGCGTTCGAGCCGGAAATCACGCCCGAGCTGGAAGAAGCGCTGCTGACGCGGCTGGGCGAACGCAACCGCCGCTTCAGCGACATCCTGGCCGATATCGGCACCGGCAAGCAGTTGGCCGCCGTGGTGGCGCGCAAGCTGCTGGAGCTGTCCGGCCAGCAGGCACAGCAGGCGGCACTGGGCCCGATTGCCATTCGCGGCAACGAAGGCGCGGCCATCCACCTGTCCAACTGTTGCAACCCGATCCCGGGCGACCAGATCGTCGGCATCGCCAAGAAAGACCAGGGCCTGCTGATCCACCGCAGCAGCTGCCACAACGTGCAGCGCGTCGAAACCGACAAGCTGCTGGAAGTACGCTGGGAAGCCCAGAAAGACCGCATGTTCGGCGTGAACATCAGCATTCTGGCGTTCAACCAGCGCGGCGCGCTGGCCGATATCGCCGCCGCCATCTCGCACGCCTCGGCCAATATCGAGACCGTGGACACCCAGGACAACCATAGCCAGGACGGCTACATCCACATCCATTTCCGCCTGCAGGTAGACAACCTGCAGCATCTGGAAAAGGTGCTGGCACAGGTACAGCAGGTAGAAGTCGTCCAGCGCGCAGAAAGACGCTAGCAGCATGCCAAGCATCCGCATCAACGGCGAAGAGCGCCACCTCGACGCCGCCATCACCACCCTCGCCGCGCTGGTAACCGAACTGGGCCTCACCGGCAAGCGCATCGCCATCGAGCGCAACGGCGAAATCGTACCGCGTAGCCAGCACGCCAACACCCCGCTTGCAGAGGGTGACGAGCTGGAAATCGTCGTCGCCGTGGGCGGCGGCTAACTTAAGCAAGGGACCAAGCGTGCAAGACCCACTGATCATCGCCGGAAAATCCTACCAATCCCGCCTGCTGGTTGGCACCGGCAAGTACCGCGACTTCCAGCAAACCGCCGACGCGCTGGACGCCTCCGGCTGCGAGATTGTCACCGTGGCCATTCGCCGCGTGAACCTGGGACAGAACCCCAACGAGCCGAATCTGCTGGACTTTTTGCCGAAAAACCGGTATACACTGCTGCCCAACACGGCAGGCTGCTACACCGCAGACGACGCCGTGCGCACCCTGCGCCTCGCGCGCGAGCTGCTGGACGACCACCGTCTGGTCAAGCTGGAAGTGCTGGGTGACCCGCATACCTTGTACCCCAATGTACGCGACACACTCAAAGCCGCCGAAACCCTGGTGAAGGAAGGCTTTGACGTGATGGTCTACACCTCGGATGACCCCATCGTGGCGAAAGAGCTGGAACAGATCGGCTGCTGCGCCATCATGCCGCTGGCCAGCCTGATCGGCTCCGGCATGGGCATCCTGAACCCGTGGAACCTGCAGCTCATCATCGAGCAATCGAACGTTCCCGTGCTGGTAGATGCCGGCGTGGGCACCGCCTCGGACGCCACCATCGGCATGGAGCTGGGTTGCGACGGGGTACTGATGAATACCGCCATTGCTGCCGCACAAGACCCTGTGCGGATGGCACTGGCCATGAAACTGGGCGTCCAGGCCGGTCGCGAAGCGTACCTGGCCGGGCGTATGCCTAAACGCTTTTATTCGGCGACACCGAGTTCGCCACGTGAGGGGGTGATTTCTTCCCGTTCAGGGTGATGCGCAGTGCACACAAATACCCGTTGCCACGCATCTGGCTTTTACAAAAGCTACAACGTTGTTTAGAATACTCATTTTTCTCGGGGCGGAAACGCCCCAAGCCAAAGAATCAAGGACCTCAGCTAAATGCCGACTATCCGCGTTAAAGAAAACGAGCCGTTCGAAGTAGCCATGCGTCGCTTCAAGCGCGCTATCGAAAAGACCGGTCTGCTGACCGAACTGCGTGCACGCGAATTCTACGAGAAGCCGACCGCAGAACGTAAGCGCAAAAAAGCTGCTGCCGTGAAGCGCCACTACAAGCGCATCCGCAGCCAGATGCTGCCGCCGAAGCTGTACTAAGCTTTCCGGTAGCACACACAAGACCGCAGGCCTGGCCTGCGGTTTTGCCATTTATGCGCTGGCTGCAGCAGCCGCTGCGGCCAACCCCACCCTTTCCAGCCTGGACACCATCATGAGCCTGAAAGCCCGCATCTCCGAAGACATGAAAAGCGCCATGAAAGCGCGCGAAACCGAACGCCTGGCCGCTATCCGCCTGCTGATGGCCGCCATCAAGCAGAAGGAAGTGGACGAGCGCGTAGAGCTGGACGATGCCGGCATCACCGCCGTGGTGGACAAGATGCTGAAACAGCGCCGCGACTCCATCACCCAGTACGAAACCGCCAACCGCCAGGACCTGGCCGACAAGGAAAAGGCCGAAATGGCCGTACTGACCGCCTACCTGCCGCAACAGCTTACCGCCGAAGAAATCGACGTGATGATTGACGGCGCCATCGCCGCCAGCGGCGCTGCCGGCATGCAGGACATGGGCAAAGTGATGGCGCTGCTGAAGCCGCACATGGCCGGCCGTGCCGACATGGGCGCGGTATCCGCCCGCATCAAGGCCAAACTGGCCGGCTAACCCAGCCGGATGATCCCGCAGGATTTCATCGACCAGCTACTGTCCCGCGTCGACATCGTCGACGTGGTGGACAGGTACGTCCCGCTGAAAAAGGCAGGCCAGAACTACATGGCCTGCTGCCCGTTCCACAAAGAAAAATCCCCGTCGTTCACGGTCAGCCCCAGCAAGCAGTTCTACCACTGCTTCGGCTGCGGCGCGCATGGCTCGGCCATCGGCTTTGTCATGGAATACCAGGGCCTGAACTTTGTCGAAGCGGTAAAGAACCTGGCCGAAGGCCTGGGCATGCCAGTGCCCGAAGAGCGTGCGGCCAACCCCGAAGCCAGCCGCGCCGCGCGTGAAAAGCAGCTGTCGCTGGAAGGCGCCCTCACCCAGGCCGCCACCTACTACAAGCAGCAGCTCAAAAGCGCCGTCAACGCCATCGGCTACCTGAAAGGCCGCGGCCTGACCGGCGAGATTGCCGCCCGCTTCGGCCTGGGCTACGCCCCCGGCGAATGGCAGAACCTGGCCAGTGTGGTCAGCGACTACCAAAGCCCGGCGCTGCTGGAATCCGGTCTGGTGATCGAAGCCGAAGACAGCGGCCGCCGCTACGACCGCTTCCGCGACCGCGTGATGTTCCCCATCCGCAACCAGCGCGGCGCCATCATCGGCTTTGGCGGCCGTGTCATCGGCAAGGGCGAACCCAAATACCTGAACTCGCCGGAAACCCCGCTGTTCGAAAAGGGCCGCGAGCTGTACGGCCTGTACGAAGCGCGTCAGGCCATCCGCAACGCCGGCTGCGTGCTGGTGGTGGAAGGCTATATGGACGTGGTGGCGCTGGCGCAATACGGCGTGGAGTACGCGGTGGCCACGCTAGGCACCGCCACCACCGGCGAACACGTCCGCAAGCTGCTGCGCCACGCCGACCAGGTGTACTTCTGCTTCGACGGCGACAAGGCAGGCCGCAAGGCCGCCTGGCGCGCGCTGGAAAACAGCCTGCCGCAGCTGGTGGACGGCAAGGCACTGCACTTCCTGTTCCTGCCGCAAGAGCACGACCCGGACAGCTACATCCGCGAGTTCGGCCGCGACGCATTCGAAGCCGCGCTGCGCGAGCAGAGCATTCCGCTGTCGGCCTACTTCACCCGCGAGCTGACCGCCAGCGTCGATTTGTCCAGCCCGGAAGGCCGCGCCGAACTGATCAAGCAAGCCAAACCCTTGCTGGACCAGATAGCCGCCCCCATGTTGGGCTATATCATCAAGAAACGGCTGGCCGAGCTGACGCAGATGGACGTCGACGAGATCGACATGCTCACCGGCCAAGCGCGCCCGGAACGCAAGGGCCGCCGCGAGTACCGTCTGCCGCGTGACTCCAGCCGCCCGGCCAGCACGCCGATGGTGCGCAAGCAGATCAAGTGGGCGCTGCTGAACCCGCAATGGGCACACTGCGTGGACGTGCGCGAAAGTCAGCAATACGACGGCGAGATGGCCACCCTGGTCGCCATCATCGAATACATTCAGGCCAGCGACCCGCTACCCAATAGCGCGCAACTGGCCGAGCATTTCCGCCATACCGAGCACGAAACCATGATCGACTCGGTATTGCACGAGTCGCTGCGCGAGCCGGAAGAGTTTGCCAACCCGGACGAGCACGACAAGGAAAGTTTCAGGCTGGGCTTTGCCCGGCTGATGGACCGCTACGACGACGAACTGGTCTCCACCCTCTCCAGCAAGGGGTACGAGCACCTCACTGCAGAAGAGCTACAGCTCCTGCGCACCCTGCTCACCCGCCGCATGCGGCCAACCTCAGGGTAGCGAGCTCGGTTAATTACACGTAGCTGTGATATAATCAATTGTTTTTTTCGGCTTTTTTCGAGCAGGAAACCAAATGGCGGCATCTCCCGACACCAAGAAACAGAACAACGAACCGGCAACCGAGCCAATGAGCCTGGAAGAGCAGCGGAAACGCCTGCGCCAGCTGATTGCTCTGGGCAAGGAACGTGGCTATCTCACGTATGCAGAGATTAACGACCACCTGCCCGAAGACGTCTCCGACGCCGAACAGATCGAAAACATCGTCACCATGATCGGTGGCCTGGGCATCCAGGTGTACGATGAGGCACCCGATGCCGAAACCCTGCTGATGTCCGACGCCACCCCTGCCGTGGCCGACGAAGACGCAGTGGAAGAAGCCGAAGCCGCCCTCTCCAGCGTGGACTCCGAGTTCGGCCGCACCACCGACCCGGTGCGCATGTACATGCGCGAAATGGGTTCGGTAGAGCTGCTGACCCGTGAAGGCGAGATCGTCATCGCCAAGCGCATCGAGGAAGGCCTGAAGTTCATGATCCAGGCGCTGTCCGCCTGCCCGGGCTCCGTGGCAGAGGTACTGGCCCTGATCGACAAGGTAGAAGCCGGCGAACTGCGCATCGACGAAGTGATCGACGGCATGATCGACCCCGAAGCCGACACCGCCGAAGCCGCCGTGGAATTTGCCGAGCCGGTGGTAGAAGACACCGAGCTGGACGAAGAAGAAGACGAAGACGAAGAAGACGAAGCTGTCGACGAAGCCGCCGTCAGCGAAGCCAACCTCGAAGAGCTGAAGCAGGAAGCGCTGGCTCACTTCGCCCAGGTACGCGAGCAATACACCGCCCTGTTGGCCGCGCTGGAAAAGCACGGCTTTGGCAGCAAGCAGTACAACGAAGCCCAGGCCGCCATCACCGAGCTGTTCATGGGCGTGCGCTTCTCTACCCGCCAGATCGAAAGCCTGTGTGAAAGCCTGCGCGCCAGCGTGAACGGCATCCGCAAGCTGGAACGCGAAATCCTGGACATCTGCGTCACCCGCGTGCGCATGGAACGCCAGTACTTCGTGAAAAACTTCCCGGGCAACGAATGCAACCTGGCCTGGGTAGAAGGCGAAATCGCCAGCGGCAAAGACTGGTCCGACGTGCTGGGCCGCTTCAAGTACGCCATCATCGAGAAGCAGACCAAGATCGCCGACATGCAGCAGAAGTCCATGCTGAGCATCAACGATCTGAAAGAGATCAACCGCCAGATGTCGTCGGGTGAAACCAAAGCCCGTCTGGCCAAGCGCGAGATGATCGAGGCCAACCTGCGTCTGGTGATCTCCATCGCCAAGAAGTACACCAACCGCGGCCTGCAGTTCCTCGACCTGATCCAGGAAGGCAACATCGGCCTGATGAAGGCGGTGGACAAGTTCGAATACCGTCGCGGCTACAAGTTCTCCACCTACGCCACGTGGTGGATCCGTCAGGCCATTACCCGCTCCATCGCGGACCAGGCGCGCACCATCCGCATTCCGGTGCACATGATCGAAACCATCAACAAGATGAATCGCATCAGCCGCCAGATCCTGCAGGAAACCGGCCGCGAGCCGGACCCGGCCGAACTGGCCGAAAAGATGGAGATGCCGGAAGACAAGATCCGCAAGATCATGAAGATTTCCAAAGAGCCCATCTCGATGGAAACCCCGATCGGCGACGACGACGACAGCCACCTGGGTGACTTCATCGAAGACTCGGTAACCGTAGCCCCGGCCGAAGCCGCCATGTACGCCAGCCTGCGCGACGCCACCAAGGAAGTGCTGGACTCGCTGACCCCGCGCGAAGCCAAGGTGCTGCGCATGCGTTTCGGTATCGACATGAACACCGACCACACGCTGGAAGAAGTGGGCAAGCAGTTCGACGTTACCCGCGAGCGTATCCGTCAGATCGAGGCCAAAGCGCTGCGCAAGCTGCGCCACCCGACCCGTTCCGAGCGCCTGCGCAGCTTCCTCGATAACGAACCGGGTAACCAATAAAGCATTTATTTGCTATAATTGACGCCCTCTAGGGCCTCTAGCTCATGCCTGGTTAGAGCAGCGGACTCATAATCCGTTGGTGCCGGGTTCGACTCCCGGGGGGCCCACCAAGAAAGCAAGGACCTGCAGCGCATGCTGCAGGTCCTTTTTCTTTGCCCTGGCACCGTACCATCACAGCCCCTACCGTCCGCCATACTCATCAACTGCACAAGCTGCACTGGGTTCATGACAACAAGCCGAAAACGTCCAGGCAGATGGCGTCTGCCCTGCATCCTGCTTACGGCGGCAACACCTTGCCAGCACACCAGTCATCCCAATATCATGACCTGATAGATACCTTCACCAAGAACATGGGCATCGCAATAGCCGTGTAGCGGCGCTGCCCGCTTGGAACTGTGTATGCCGTTACGGAGTACTGCAGCTTGGACTGCAGACATGGCGCTCAACCGGCACTCTACTCTGCTGCAACTAAGCTTCTCTTCACGATTTGTCCCAAAAGGAGCAACACCATGAATAGCAATCCGGTCGGTTGGTTTGAAATCTACGTTCAGGACATGCCCCGTGCGAAGGCGTTTTACGAGGCCGTGTTTCAAGGCACATTAGAAGAGCTGAAAAACCCGGACCCTGACGGTTTCCCAGACATGGAAATGTGGGCTTTTCCGATGGCAATGGAAAGTTCAGGCGCAGCAGGGGCGCTGGTGAAAATGGCGGGATGTCCTTCTGGCGGTAGTACCTTGGTCTACTTCTCCTGCGAGGATTGTTCAGTTGAGGCTGAACGAGCGGTAGCGCATGGAGGAAAGATACTTAAAGACAAGGTGGCTATTGGCGAGCACGGCTTTATTGCGATGATCGTCGATACCGAAGGCAATACGATTGGCCTGCATTCAATGCAATGAGCACGAGCTTGGGCTCAATGAAATGAAGCCCGACGTTTACCGCGCTTTTGAAACTGGTAGCCAAAAACTCGGTAAACGTTGGGCTTCGCTACGCTCAACCCAAGCTACGCCATCACGCCCACACCCTGTGCCCACTACTTATCCACATAAAGACTTGGTGGGCACGCTGCGCTTTGCCCACCCTACCGCCTCCCCTACCTTCATCCCACCCTGCCGCCCCCATCCGAGCCCGCCAACTGTATCCCCGTTTTGTGCCACTGCTGCCACTGATGGCCACAGTTTTAGCCCGCTACAATGGTTTGTATCCAATAAGACGTTTGCGGCCAACCTGGGCCGGCGAGGAGACACCATGACAAGCTGGCTGATGCAGGCCATTCGCAAGATCGAGGCCGATTTCAACCGTAGCAGCGACACCCACCTGATTCCGCTGGTGCTGCCGGCGGCGCCCGGCATCCAGCTGTATTTCAAGGACGAGTCCACCCACCCTACCGGCAGCCTGAAGCACCGGCTGGCGCGCTCGCTGTTTCTGTACGCGCTGAGCAATGGCTGGATCAAGGAAGGCACGCCGGTGATCGAGGCGTCCAGCGGCAGCACCGCGGTGTCGGAGGCTTACTTTGCCCGCCTGCTGGGCTTGCCCTTTATTGCGGTGATGCCGGCCAGCACCTCGTGCGAGAAGATTCGCGCCATCGAGTTTTACGGCGGCCGCTGCCACCTGGTGGACGACCCGGCCACCATCTACGACGAATCGCAGCGCCTGGCGCGCGAGCTGAACGGCCACTACATGGACCAGTTCACCTACGCCGAGCGCGCCACCGACTGGCGCGGCAACAACAATATTGCCGACACCATCTTCCGCCAGATGGCGCTGGAACCACAGCCGGAGCCGCGCTGGATTGTATGCGGCGCCGGCACCGGCGGCACCAGCGCCACCTTTGGCCGCTACGTGCGCTACCAGCAAAAACAGACGCAGGTATGCGTGGTGGACCCGGAAAACTCGGCCTTTTACGCCAGCTACGTCAGCGGCGACGCGCACTGTAGCTGCGAAGGGGGCTCCGGTGTGGAAGGCATTGGCCGCCCGCGGGTGGAGCCGTCGTTCATCCCCACCGTGATCGACCACATGATCCGCGTGCCCAACGTGGCCAGCTACGCCGCCATCCACTTTCTGGAAGAAGTGCTGGGCCGCAAGTGCGGCGGCTCTACCGGCACCAACTTCTACGGTGTGTGCCTGCTGATGGCCGACATGCTGCAGCGTGGCGAACAGGGCAGCATCGTCACCATGATCTGCGACGACGGCAGCCGCTACCTGAACAGCTACTACAACCCGGACTGGTTGGCCGCCGGCGGCCACGACATCCAGCCGTGGCTGCACAGCTACCGCCGCTTCTTCCACGATGGCGTGTGGCAGCCGCCGCAGTAAACACCCGCGCTGTCTACAAAAAAAGCCGATGGCACTCGCCATCGGCTTTTTGCTACCCCAGACGCCGTGCGGCCAACCTTAAGCTTGCTGGTACCAGCCACGGCTGGCGTTGACGACGCGTACCACCAGCAACATCACCGGCACCTCGATCAGCACCCCCACTACCGTGGCCAGCGCGGCGCCGGAGTGCAGGCCGAACAGGCTGATGGCGGCGGCCACCGCCAGCTCGAAAAAGTTGGACGCGCCAATCAGTGCCGACGGGCAGGCAACGCTGTGCTGCTCGCCCAGACGCCGGTTCAGCCAGTAGGCCAGGCCAGCGTTGAACAGTACCTGGATCAGGATGGGCACTGCCAGCAGCACGATCACCAGCGGCTGCGCCAGGATGGCCTGGCCCTGAAAGGCAAACAACAGCACCAGCGTCAGCAGCAGCGCCGCCATCGACCACGGCTGGATGGCGGCCATGGCCCGCTCGAACGCAGCCGGGCCGCGTGCCAGCAGCCACCTGCGCAGCGCCTGTGCCAGCAGCACCGGCAGCACGATGTACAACAGCACCGAGGTCAGCAGCGTAGCCCACGGCACGGCGATGCTGGACACGCCCAGCAGCAGCGCCACCAACGGGGCAAAGGCAAACACCATGATCAGGTCGTTTAGCGCCACTTGCGACAGCGTAAAGTACGGGTCGCCCCCGGTAAGCCGGCTCCACACAAACACCATGGCGGTGCACGGTGCGGCCGCCAGCAGGATCAGCCCGGCCACGTAGCTGTCCAGTTGGTCGGCCGGCAGCCACGGCGCAAACAGCTGGCGCACGAACAGCCAGCCCAGCAGGGCCATGGAAAACGGCTTGACCAGCCAGTTCACAAACAGGGTGACGCCGATGCCGCGTACGTGCTGGCGCACCTGGTGCAGCGCGCCAAAGTCGATCTTCAGCAACATGGGGATGATCATCACCCACACCAGCACGCCCACCGGCAGGTTGACGCGGGCGATTTCCATGGCGGCCAACGCGGCAAAGCCCTGCGGCCACAGCTGGCCCAGGCCGATGCCCACCACGATACAGGCGGCCACCCAGGCGCTGAGGTAGCGCTCGAACAGGCTCATGCCGTTGGCCGCAGACGGCGGCCGGGTGTCGCAAGTGCTGCTCATGCCAGCGTCTCGCCGCTCAGCGTGTCTGGCCGGCCAATGTCGTGCACTGCATGCTGCAGCGCCAGGCGGTCCAACTTGTGCAGGGGCAGGCTGAGGAACAGGCGCAGGCGGGTGGTGATGTCGCGGTAGGTGCGCACAAAGGCTTTGTGCTGCGCGGCCTCGTCGCCCGTTACCGCTGCCGGGTCGGCAAAGCCCCAGTGCGCGGTCATCGGCTGGCCGGGCCAGGCCGGGCAGACCTCTCCGGCGGCGGCGTCGCACACGGTAAACACAAAATCCATTGCCGGCGCATCGGGGCCGGCAAACTCGTCCCAGCTCTTGCAGCGTGCGCTGGCCGGGTCGTGCTGGTGCTGTTGCAGCGTGGCCAGCGTTTGCGGGTGCACAAAGCCGCGCGGGTGGCTGCCCGCGCTAAAGGCACGGAAGCGGCCTTCGCCCAGCTGGTTGAGGATGGCTTCGGCCATGATGCTGCGGGCACTGTTGCCGCTGCAGATGAACAGCACGTTGTAGACACGATCGGACATGATGTCAGGCTCCATGATAGACATCGGAATCGGGGCAACCGGCGGCGGGCAGCACGGCAATGCCAGCTCCGGGCACTGCTGTGGCTGGCCGGCGCAGCATTCATCGGTGAGGTAGGCCAGCAGTTGCTGCATCAGCGCCAGGTTGGCGCGGTAGCGCTGAAAGCGGCCTTCCTGCGCCACCGTCACCAGCCCGGCGTGGCTCATGCCTTTCAGGTGAAAGGACACATTATTGGCCGGCAGGTCCAGGTTGGCCGCAATCTGGCCGGCAACCATGCCTTCGTGGCCTTGGCGTACCAGCAGGCGGTAGATATCCAGCCGCACACCGGAGGCCAGCGCTTCGAACAGTTTGACGGCGCTTTCTTTGGGCAGGCTCATGCGTTTTCTCGGGCAGGGTTGGCCGCATGCTGCGGCAGGGCCAGCGACACCAGCGCGGCCACGGTAATAAATACGGTGGAAATCCACAGGCAGGCGGCCAGACCGTACTGCTGGTACACCCAGCCGGACAGCACGGTGCCGACGAGGCGGCCCATGGCGTTGGACATATAGTAAAAACCCACGTCCAGCGACACGCCGTCGGCCTTGGCGTAGCTCACGATGAGGTAGCTATGCAGCGACGAGTTCACCGCAAACAGCACGCCAAACAGCGCCAGCCCGCCCAGTACCACCCAGCCAGCGGGCCAGCCTGCGGCCAACCCTAAGGCCATGGCAGCGGGCAGGCCGGCCAGCAGGGCGGCCCATGCAAAAGCGCTACGGCCATCCGGCACCCTGTCCTGCTTTTTGCCGGTGATGGCTGGCGCCAGCGTCTGCACCACGCCGTAGCCGATGACCCACGCCGCCAGAAAGCCGCCTACCTGCCAGAAATCCCAGCCAAACACGGTGCTGAGGTACACCGGCAGCGCCACCACAAACCACACGTCGCGTGCGCCAAACAGAAACAGCCGCGCCACCGACAGCCCGTTGATGGCCGGGCTTTTCGACAGCAGCTCGCGAAACTTTGGCTTGGCTTTGGCCTTGCCCAGGTCTTGCCGCAGCTGCCACAGGCTGAACAGCCAGATCGCCGCCAATACCGCCGCCATGCCCAGCACCGCGCCGCCAAAGCCCAGCGTGGCCAGCAAGGCACCACCCAGAAAGAAGCCCACGCCTTTCAGCGCGTTCTTGGAACCGGTCAGCAGCGCCACCCAGCGGTACAGCGTGCCCTGCTCGCCGTCCGGTACCAGCAGCTTGATGCTGCTTTTGGCCGACATCTTGTTCAGGTCTTTTGCAATGCCGGACAGCGCCTGGCTGGCCATCACGTACGGCACGGTCAGCATGGCGGCCGGTGCGGCCAACATCAGCAGCGCCAGTACCTGCAATGCCAGGCCCAGGTTCATGGTACGGTTCAGCCCCAGCCGTGCGCCCAGATAGCCGCCCACCAGATTGGTGACCACGCCGAACACCTCGTAGAACAAGAACAGGGCGGCAATTTGCAAGGGGGCGTAGCCCAGCTGGTGAAAGTGCAGCACCACCAGCATGCGCAGCGCGCCGTCGGTGAGAGTGAACGCCCAGTAGTTGGCCGTTACCAGCAGGTACTGGCGGATGGCCGGCGACAGCGTGGAAAGCGCCTGCATCGCTTAGCCCTGGTCAGCCAGGCCCACCAGCCGCGCCAGCTCTACGGTGCGGTTGGCGTAGCCCCATTCGTTGTCGTACCAGGCGTACAGCTTCACCTGGGTGCCGTTCACCACCAGGGTGGACGGCGCATCGATAATCGACGAGCGCGGGTCGGTACGGTAGTCGATGGACACCAGCGGGCGCGGCTCGTAGCCCAGAATGCCTTGCAGCGTATGGTTGGCCGCGTGCTGCAGCGCGGCGTTGACTTCCTCGGCCGTGGTGGCGCGTTCTACTTCAAACACGCAGTCGGTGAGCGAGGCGTTGGCCAGCGGCACGCGCACGGCGTGGCCGTTCAGGCGGCCGCGCAGCTCGGGAAAGATCTCGGCAATGGCAGTGGCCGAGCCGGTGGTGGTGGGGATCAGGCTCATGCCGCTGGCGCGGGCGCGGCGCAGGTCTTTGTGCGGCTGGTCCAGAATGCTCTGCGTGTTGGTCAGATCGTGAATGGTGGTAATGCTGCCGTGGCGGATGCCGAAGGTTTCGTGAATCACCTTCACCACCGGCGCCAGACAGTTGGTGGTGCACGAGGCGGCAGTAACGATACGGTGTACGGCCGGGTCGAACAGCTGCTGGTTGACGCCCATCACCACGTTCAGCGCGCCCGCCTCTTTCACCGGCGCACTCACCACCACGCGCTTCACGCCCTGTTCCAGGTAGGCCTGCAGCACGGCCACGGTTTTCATCTTGCCGCTGGCTTCGATCACCACATCGCAGCCGCGCCAGTCGGTATCGGCAATCGCCTTGTTGTGGCTGACGCTGATGCGCTTGCCGTCAATGACGATGGCGCCGTCCACCGCGCTGGCCTCGTGGCCCCAGCGGCCGTGTACCGAGTCGAAGTTCAGCAGATGGGCGTGGGTTTCCGCGTCGCCGGCCGGGTCGTTGATGTGCACGAATTCAAACTCGGGCCAGGCCCAGGCGGCACGCAGTGCCAGGCGGCCGATGCGGCCGAAACCGTTGATACCGATCTTGATGGTCATGGTGATGTCTCGCAAACAGATTCAGGAATGGGGGGCAGCCGGGTTGAATTGCGCCAACCAAGCGCGGTGTACCGGGTGCTGGATGGCATTGGGCCGCAGCGCCTGCACCTGGGCTACCGCCTCGTCGTGCGGTACGCCGAAGGCGATCAGGATGCGGGCGGCGATCAGACCGGTACGACCCGAGCCACCCTTGCAGTGGATGGCGAGGTACTCGCCAGCACGCAAGCGGGCCAGCAGATCTGGCGCGGCAGCCTGCCAGGCGCTATCAAAATCGGCCAAGGGTGCGCTTTCGTCCGCCACCGGCAGGTGATACCAAGCCAGGCCAAGTTGGCCGCAAGTGGTACCGATACTGTCGGCAGCGTTGTGTTGCAGTTCGCTCATCGGCATCAGGCTGATCACGCCGCTGGCACCCGCCAGCTGCAGGGTGGCCAAGGCCTGGCTGACGCTGCTGTCACGCAAGCCGGGGCACGGGGTAAGCAATAGCCCGCCTTGCTGGCTGGGCAGGGGAAGCAGGTCAAAGGGATGCGGCATGGTCAGGCTCCGGTCTGGTAGCTACGGCCAGCAGCACGCTGGCAGCAGTAAAATCAATATTACAAGAACTGTTGAAATGTAGTCTATCCCTGCCAGGTGACAAATAGATGACACGTCGGTGAGATCAGGCCGCAGGCTGGCCAAAACAGCGCAGCATCCACGCTGCCGCGGGGCCGGGGGGCTGCTGGCGCAGCCACACCGCATACAGCGGCTGCCGTTGCGGCCAACCCGGCAGCGGCAGCGGGTGGAGCTCGGGTGCATAACGCGCCACCAGCCAGTCCGGCAGCTCGGCCCAGCCAAAGCCCAGCTGCGTCATTTCCAGCAGCAGCAGGTAACTGGGGGCAAACCAGCAGCGCCCTGCACTGCTGTCCGGTGCGCTGCGGGCGCTGAAGGTTTGCAGTTGCAGCCGGCGGTGCGCTTGCAGCGCGGTCGCCTCCAGCGGGCTGGCCTGCGCCAGCGGATGGCTTGGTGCCACGTAGAGCGAGGTGCTGGCCTGCTGTGCCAGCACCTGGGTGGCAAACTCGCTGCCGACACGGGCCATGCCGGGCAGCAGGCCCAGCTGGGCACGGCCGCTGCGTACCAGCGCCAGCACGTCGTCCTGCTCGCCCACCAGGCACTCCAGCTCGGTATGCGGGTACTGGTCGGCAAACGCTTGCAAGGCCGCTTCCAGGCTGCCGGTGTGAAAGGTATCGGACAGCACCAGCGTCAGCCGTGGTTCGACACCGCTTTGCAAGGCTGCGGCTTCCAGTTGCAGGCTGTCATGCGCGGCCAGCGCCTGGCGCGCCAGCGGCAACAGGCGCTGACCTTCGGCAGTCAGGGTCAGTTGGCGGCTACCACGCTGGAACAGCGTGAGGCCGAGGTCGATTTCAAGGTTGGCCAGGCTTTCGCTCAGCGTGGACTGGCGTTTGCCCAGTTGCCTGGCACCTGCCGAGATCGAACCGTGGTCTACTGCCGCGACAAACGCCATCAGCGCATCCTGACTAAATGACATATCGGCTTCTCCGATGGTAGCTAGCTTTTAGATAGCGGGAAAACCTATCACACTGCCGCCATTCCCGTCGATACAGGTGCTTCATCATGCAGACTCACACCAAAACCCCGCTGGAGCGCATCGTGCACGCCGTGCTGTACGAAGTGTGCGCCATGGCGCTGCTGGTGCCGCTGGGCAGCTGGCTGCTGGGGCACAGCCCGGCACAGATGGGCGTGCTGGCCATCATGCTCAGCACGCTGGCGATGAGCTGGAACATGCTGTTTGGCGCCTTGTTCGAGCGCCTGGAGCGTTACTATGGCTGGCAGCGTACCCCCGCGGTACGCACCCTGCACGCCATCCTGTTTGAAGGCGGCCTGGTGTTCATTTGTGTACCGGTAGTGGCGTGGTGGATGCAGGTGAGTTACTGGCAAGCGCTGCTTTTGGACATTGGCATTTTGCTGTTTTTCTTGCCTTATACCTACGTATTCAACTGGCTGTATGACCGCCTGCGCTTGCGCTGGGTAGCCTTGCCTGCCAAGTGAAGAAAGCACGCAACACCAGCAACGGTAGGGTCTTATAGATAGGTTGTCGCCACCGGGGCGGGCAGCAAGAATGGCGCATCAGGGCAGCCAGGCTGCTTACCGCAACGGATCGGAAGGCCATGAGCCAAACCCAATGGCTATTGCTTGTCGTACAGTTTTACCTCTATGGCGTGGGGTGGCTGCTGGCTATCCTGCTGATTCGCAACATGCGCCATCTGTTGTGGCAATACGGTCTGTCTTCGCTATGTCTGGCCAGCGGCATCCTGCTATGCATGCTGGTATCCCCGCAAACGCTATCGCTACCGCTGCCGTATACCCTGCTGTCGTTCGTGTTGCTGATGGGGTTTCTGTTTGCGGCCAACGGCAGCCTGCTTTTCATGCGGATGCCCGCATTTTCCTACCCCAGACTATTGCTTGCCGGCTTCTGCGCCAGCCTGCCTCTGTTGTGGCTGGGGCAACTGGGCTGGCATGACTGGCGTCTGGCGCTGCTATCACTGCAAAGCGGGGGCATCATCCTGTGGGTAACCTGGCGCGTACACGAAGCGTCACGACAGGAATTCCCCGGCATTGGTACCTGGCTGCTGCACCTGTCAGCCTATGTATTCGGCCTGTTTTTTCTACTGCGCGGCGTATTAAGGCTGATGCTGGGCGAAAACGTGGTGCCGGAGCTGTACCAGCCCAACGCCAACAATTTGCTGCAAGCAGTAATGTTCATGGTGATGTCGGCCATTTTCAACCTCACTACCACGGTGCGCATTGCCGCCCGCATGGCCAGGCAGTTGCATCGCTTGTCGCAGCACGACCCGCTCACCGGGCTACTCAACCGCCGTGCCTTGCATACCCAGCTGACCGAAACCTATTTACAACAGTTTGCCTGCTACAGCGTCGTGGTCATCGACATCGACCATTTCAAGCAGATCAACGATCAGTTAGGCCATAGCGCCGGAGACGCCGTACTGGCACGAGTGGGTGAGATTCTGGCCCGCTACAGCCAACCGCACTGTCAGGTCTACCGCCTGGGTGGCGAGGAGTTTGCCCTGATTCTGCTAGGTGAGCCGCAAGGCCAAGCTTTGCAGCTGGCAGAGACGGTTCGCCACCACATCGACAACAGCCCACCGGTCAGTCATGGCCAGAACATCAAGATTACCGCCAGCCTGGGCGTCGCCGAAGGCAATGCCAGACTGCAGCGGCTGGAGCAGGTGCTCAATAGTGCCGACATGGCAATGTATGCGGCCAAACAGCAAGGCCGCAATTGCGTCAGCCCTGCCAGACCGGGCCCGGTCATTACCCCACGGCCCGCCAGCTCGTCCTGCCCTTGAGCCACGCGCCAGCCAACAGGGCCTCAATAGCGCGGCGCTACTAATAACCGCGCTGCCGTACTACCTTGCCCATTGCAGGCAAGCCTTGCTGCAAGCGGGTCAGGTTGGCCGCAATCTGCGCCACGGCCTGCTGCCGCAAGGTAATGGCAGCGATGTGGGGTGTCACCGTCACGGCAGGGTGCTGCCACAGGCGGCTGTCCGCCGGTAGCGGTTCGCTGGCAAACACGTCCAGCTGAGCACAGCGCAGCTGCCCGCTATCGAGCGCCGCCAGCAAGGCCTGCTCGTCCAGCAGATCGCCGCGGCCGGCATTGATCAGCATGGCACCGGCAGGTAACCGTGCCAGCGCTTCCTCATCCAGCAGACCGATGGTTTCCGGCGTGGAAGGCAGCACGCAAGCCAGCACATCGCTACCGGCCAGCAGCGACAGCAGGCCTTCACGACCATGGTAGCTGGGCAAGTCCGCCAGCTGACGCGGGGTACGGCTCCAGCCTTGCACCCGGTAGCCGTCAGCGTGCAGCCCCCGGGCTACCGCCAGACCGATTTCACCCAGGCCCAGCACCCCTACCCGTACATCCTGCGGCTGCCGTGGCGGCAGCATCTTCCACACGCCGGCAGCCTGCTGGCGCCGGTACACGTCCATATGGCGCTGGTAGGACAACACTCCGTAGCGCACGTACTCCAGCATCTGCGCAGCCATGCCGCCGTCCAGCAAGCGGTAAATCGGTACATTGGGCGACAGGTCTTCGCGGGCTAGCAACTTATCTACACCGGCACCCAGCGCAAACACGCCTTCCAGCGCTGTCAAACCGTCAAACAGCTGCGGCGGCGGCCCCCAAGTGATGACGTAGCGCAGTTGTGTCGGCGCTGGCTGCTCTGCCAGTGTGACAAAAGTGAACTGGGGCAGGGCCTGACGAAACAAAGCCAGATAGGCAGCGACTTCTTTCGGGCTGGGGGTATGCAGCAGGATCATGATGGCGCTGACAAAAAAGAGACACCCCCTTATAAACAATCCTGAGGCGGCGGCCAAGCCTCTGGCGGTACTAAACCATCATCTTTCAATAAGTATGATAGCTGTATGGATAAATAGTTGAAAAAGCCGCATAAGCCTAGTAAAACCATAGATATAGATAAGCCATCTACCAAGGAAGCTTATGCAATACCACGCGCACTGGCTGCTTCTGGTCACCCAGCTTTATCTGTATGCCCTTGCCTGGTTACTATCGCAAACCCAGTTCAAGGGCCATGGCCCGCTATTGCTGCAAAACACGCTGGCGGCGTTCTGTATGGCAACCGGCCTGCTGCTACCGGCCATCCTGCCTGGCCAGCAGATGCTGGACAGCCTGCCTTACGCCGCCATGTCAGGCTTGCTGCTGGCCGGCTTTATCTATGGTGCCAACGCTAACCGGGTCTTTTTCTGCCTGCCGCGCATCAGCCATGTGCGTATCTGGCTGCTGACCTTTTCTGCCGGCAGCATCATTTTCGTGATGGGCTGGTTACCGCTGGTAGCGCCCTACCGTATCAGCGTGCTCAACAGCATGCTGGCCGTCGTGATCCTGATTGGCCTGCGCCAGATGCATGGCATGGCTATCCGGGAGTTTCCGGGCTGGTCAACCTGGATACTGCATTTGCCCCTGCTGCTGTTTGCCATGTATCTGTTAGCCAGCAGCATTGCCAGGCCAATACTGGGCGACGCCGTTCTGCCAGAAGTAACCGTGGCCAGCGACCTCAATGTGCAACAAACCGTGTTCTATATGGTGATGGCGGCCTTCTTCAACATGATGTCCATCGTGCGGCTGGGTACCCGTATCACCCGGCAACTGCACACCATGTCGCACCGCGACCCGCTCACCGGCCTGCACAACCGCCGTTCGCTTAACCGCAGCTATGTCGATCACCCCAAAGCCTACCGCCAGCGTCTGTGTGTCGTGTTTGTCGATATCGATCACTTCAAGGCGATCAACGACAACTTTGGCCATCACATCGGCGACGAAGTGTTGCAAGTCGTAGGCCGCACGATGATGGTACACACTACCGACCGCATCCGCGCCTACCGGCTGGGTGGGGAAGAGTTCTGCATGGTGCTGCAGGAAAGCTCGCTACCGGAGGGGCTGGCCCTGGCCGAAACCTTGCGTGACACACTGGCGCGGCAGCAGCTGGTCTTCGATGACAAGCCGCTGCGACTCACCGCCAGCTTCGGCGTTGCCTGCGCCACGCAGGACGGCATGGACATGGATGCGCTGATGAGTGCGGCAGACGAAGCACTGTACAAAGCCAAACGTAACGGCCGCAACCGGGTAGAGGCTGCCGTACTGGCCGTCAGCCTGGTCTAGCGCTGGCTGGCGCCCTGTGTGCCAGGCAACGCTTACCTGGCGATAACCCTGCGGCAAACAACCGGCATAGCAGCCTGGCCTGTCAGCCCAGGCGCAGGCTCAGGTACCGCAGAACGTGCGATAGCCACGCGCTAGCTCGGCGCTTGCCGGCTGCGCATAGCGCGCCAGCTCCGGCCATTCGGTATACGGGTCCGCCAGCACCGTCAGCAAGCGCTGCAGCAAGGTGGTATCGCCGTACTCGCTGGCTGCCGCCAACGCCTCTTCCACCAGATGGTTACGCGGAATGTACAAGGGGTTGGCCGCACGCAGGTCGCGGGCAACGCTCTGCGCGTCGATACCGTCTGCGGCCAACCGGTGCTGCCAGCGCGCCAGCCACGGCTGCAGCGCCGCGCCATCAGTGCACAGCGCCGCCAGCCGCACGCCGCCATCCCCGTCCAGCACGTCGGCCAGATAGCGCCACGCCAGCGTGAAATCGGCCTGTTGCTGTTGCAGCAAGGTCAGCCAGTCATCAGCCAGTGCCTGGTCGCCGGGCTGCTCGCTGACGAGCCCCAGCTTGCGCCGTGCCTGTGCCAGCCAGGCTTGCTGGTAGTGGTCCTGGAAGCGGTGGATGACCTCGGTGGCCTGCGCCACCGCAGCATCCATATCGGCAGCATCCAGCAGCGGCAGCAGTGCTTCCGCCAGCCGCGCCAGGTTCCACTGCGCGATGGCGGGCTGGTTGCCGTAGGCGTAGCGGCCGCGTTCATCGATGGAGCTGAATACCGTGGCCGGGTCGTACGCGTCCATGAAGGCGCACGGGCCGTAGTCGATGGTTTCGCCCGACAGCGTCATGTTGTCGGTATTCATCACGCCGTGGATGAAGCCAACGTGCAGCCACTGCGCCAACAGCCTGGCCTGACGCTGGCACACCGCCTCCAGCATGGCAAGGTAAGGGTTGGCCGCATCCTGCAGCTGCGGGTAATGCCGCTGCAGCGTGTACTGCGCCAGCTTGGCCAAGGTGTCGCGATCGCCACGGTTGGCAAAGTACTCGAAAGTGCCGACACGGATATGGCTGGCCGCCACCCGTGTCAGCACCGCCCCCGGCAACGGGCGGTCGCGGTAAACGGTATCGCCGGTGGCCACTACCGCCAGCGCGCGGGTGGTGGGGATGCCCAGCGCCTGCATCGCCTCGCCGATGATCACCTCGCGCAACATCGGCCCCAGCGCCGCCTTGCCGTCGCCACGGCGCGAATACGGCGTGCGGCCGCTGCCTTTCAGCGCGATGTCGCGGCGCTGGCCCTGTACGTCGATCACTTCGCCCAGCAACAGCGCACGGCCGTCGCCCAGCTGCGGCGAATAGCCGCCGAACTGGTGGCCGGCGTACACCTGGGCAAACGGCTGCGCGCCTTCCGGCACGGCGGCACCGGAAAAACAGGCGGCCAGCGCGGCCTCATCCAGCCCTGGCGCCAGGCCCAGCTCGCTGGCCAGGCGGGTGTTCCAGTAGCGCAGTTGCGGCGCGCTGGCGCTGGCGCTGGCAGGGCTAACGTGGCTGCCAGCTTGCGGCAAGGCCTCGGCGTAGCTGTGTTCAAACGGGAGGCGGATCATGGCGGGCTCCTGCAGGTGGGTGCGGTTTGGACGACATTATCGATAAAAAGTGCGGCCAGACAGCACAAAGCCGCCTGGCGGCGGCTTTGTGGACGGGCCAGACAGCGGGCTTAGCGGCTGCGGCCAACCTTGCCGCCCTGCTTGGCCTGCGGCTTGCCGGTGGCAGCCGCACGCGGGGCGGCCGGTTTGCCTGCCGGCTTGGCGCCGGCCGGTTTACCGGCGTGGGCCTTGGCGGTGGCCGGCTTGCCCTTGCCGGGTTGGCCGCCGTAGTTGCGCGGCTGGCCCTGCTGCGCCTTGGCGCGGGCGGCCAGGCTCTGGCCGGCAAAGCGGTGACGCGCAGCAGCGGCCTTGTCACCCGGCGGCGTCGGCGGAATCAGGCAGTGCTTGGCGTGGCCGATCAGGTCGGTGCGGCCCATGTCGACCAGCGCGTCGTGGATGATCTGCCAGTTATCCGCATGGTGGTAACGCAGCAGCGCCTTGTGCAGCTTGCGGCGGTAGCCGTCGCGCACCACGTCCACTTTTTCCGAGCTGCGCGACAGGCGCTTCAACGGGTTGCGGCGGGTGTGCCACATGGTGGTGGCCAGCGCCATCGGCGTCGGGGTGAAGGTTTGCACCTGATCGAGGCGGAAGTTGTTCTTCTTCAGCCAAAGCGCCAGGTTGACCATGTCTTCGTCGCTAGTGCCGGGGTGGGCGGCGATGAAGTACGGAATCAGGTACTGCTCCTTGCCGGCCTGGCGGCTGAAGCGCTCGAACAGCTCTTTGAACTTGTCGTAGGCGCCCATGCCCGGCTTCATCATCTTGGACAGCGGGCCGTCTTCGGTGTGTTCCGGTGCAATCTTCAGGTAGCCGCCCACGTGGTGCTGTACCAGCTCCTTGATGTACTCCGGCGATTTCACCGCCAGGTCGTACCGCAGGCCTGACTGGATGTTGATCTTCTTCACGCCCGGCAGCGCGCGCGCCTTGCGGTACAGCTGGATCAGGTGGCTGTGGTCGGTATTCAGGTTCTCGCAGATGTCCGGGTACACGCAGGACAGCTTGCGACAGGAACGCTCAATAGCCGGGTCTTTACACGACAGCCGGTACATATTGGCGGTGGGGCCGCCCAGGTCGGAAATATGGCCGGTGAAGCCCGGCGTCTTGTCGCGGATTTCCTCGATTTCCTTGAGGATGGACTCCTCCGAGCGGCTCTGGATGATGCGGCCTTCGTGCTCGGTAATCGAACAGAAGGTACAGCCGCCGAAACAGCCGCGCATGATGTTGACCGAGTACTTGATCATCTCCCAGGCCGGGATGTGGGCATCGCCGTAGCTGGGGTGCGGGTTGCGGGCGTAGGGCAGCCCGAACACGAAGTCCATTTCTTCGGTGCTCAGCGGAATCGGCGGCGCGTTCAGCCACACGTCGCGCGTACCGTGCAGCTGTACCAGTGCACGGGCGTTACCGGGGTTGGATTCCAGGTGCAGCGTGCGGCTGGCGTGCGCGTACAGTACCGGGTCGTGCGCCACCGCCTCGTAAGACGGAATGCGCAGCACGGTCTTGGCGCGTTCGGCACGGCGCTTGGCCAGGCGCTCTTCGCGCGACTCAATGCGGATCACCTGCGGCTTGGCCGGATCGTTGGCCGCCGTAGCCTCGGCAGCCTGCTCCGGAATCTCTTGGTACGGGTTCAGGATCACGTCCACCTTGCCGGGGGTGTCCACCACGCTGGAGTCCATCTCCTGCCACTCGTCGTCCGGCTTCCAGCCGTGCGGCACCATGAAGGCGGTACCGCGGATGTCGCGCATCTCGGACAGCTTCTCGCCACGGGCGGCACGGTGGGCAATCTCCACCAGCGCACGCTCGGCGTTGCCGTACAGCAGGATGTCGGCCTTGGACGTCACCAGCACCGACTGGCGTACCTTGTCGCTCCAGTAGTCGTAATGGGCGATGCGGCGCAGCGAGGCTTCGATAGAGCCGATCATCACGCCTACGCCGGGGAAGGCTTCGCGGCAGCGCTGCGCGTACACGGTAACGGCACGGTCCGGGCGCTTGTTCGGCTCGGCGTGCGGGGTGTAGGCGTCGTCGGAGCGCGGTTTGCGGTCGGCGGTGTAGCGGTTGATCATCGAGTCCATGTTGCCGGCGGTCACGCCGAAGAACAGGTTGGGCTTACCCAGCGCGCGGAAAGCGTCGGCGCTGTTCCAGTCCGGCTGCGCAATGATGCCCACGCGGAACCCCTGCGCCTCCAGCAAGCGGCCAACCAGCGCCATGCCGAAGCTGGGGTGGTCGATATAGCAGTCGCCGGACACGATGATGATGTCGCAGCTATCCCAGCCCAGCTCGTCCATTTCGGCGCGGCTCATGGGCAGGAAGGGGGCGGTACCAAAGCGCTGGGCCCAGTACTTGCGGTAGCTGTTGATGGCTTGGGGTGCGGCAGGAAGCGTCATTGTCATGCAGGTCTATTCTCGAAGACCGCGCATTGTGCCAGAAAGCGCACAGGCTTTCACCTGAAAAAAGGCTTTTTTTTCATCGACATAGACGCAGAATAACCCTGCCGCAAGGCTGGATTTTGTGTCTGGCAATAATTAATCTGCCAAATAGCCCTGATGAATTTGCCGCCTATTCTTTGGTATTCGATAATAAGTTGACAGCTTACAGGAGCACATCGGCATGACGTCACCATCATGGTTAGCGGGTTTGACTCTTCGAACCCAGTTTTTGCTGGTTCTTTCCATCGTGGGTGCCGGCCTGCTGGTCATGGGTATCCTGTCCTGGCGTCAAATGGAAGAGCTACGCATTAACGGCCCAGCCTACCATCGTATCGTGCAAGGCAAAGACGTCATTGCCGACATCTTGCCACCACCGCGCTACATCATCGAAGCCTATCTGGTGGTGCTGCAATCGGAACACAGCCAGAGCCTGACCGCCGTCAAAACCTACCAGGACAGACTGCAGGCACTGGAAAAGGACTTCAACGACCGTCACGCCTACTGGCAAAAGATGCCGCTGGACGACACCAGCAAGCAGCTGCTGCTGGAGAAATCGGACGCGAGCGCACGCGAATTCTTCAAGCTAGCCAAAGAGCAGTATTTTCCACAAAAGCTGGCCGAACAGGACACCCGTAGCGTGCTGACCCAACTGGCCAACTACTACCAGCAACACCGTTTCGAAATCGACAAGCTGGTGAAACTGCAAAACGAACTGCTGGCAGCAGAAGAGCTGCGGGCGGAACGGCTGGTGACCCAGGGCCGGCTACTGATGGGCGCCTCCCTGGGGCTGGTACTGGTACTGGCCATGCTGGTGGTGTGGCGAGTCAGCCAGCAGCTGCAGCGCAGTGTGAATACACTCCGCAAGGCGCTGGCCAGCCTGGCCAGCGGACGTCTCAATGTGACACTGCCACCGCAGGGTGATAATGAACTTGGCCAATTGGGGCAAAGCACCGAAAGCATGCGCCAGCAACTGCGTGAGCTAATTCTGCAAATGCAGCAGGCCGCTGCCGAGCTGCAGCACCATGAGCGTGACATCATGCACGAGGCCGGCCAAGTCCAGCAGCTGGCCAGTAACCAGCTGGACAACATCTCGCAAATGGGCGAACAGGTGCAATCGCTCACCGACACCCTGGCGCGGCTGGCGCAAGATAGCGAGACCTCGGCAGCCACCTCGGTTGCTGCCATCGATTCGGCACGCAACAGTGCCCAAGACCTGCAGCACAGCCGCGACGTGCTGGCGCAAGTGGTGCAAACAGTACGCGAAACCACGCAGCTGCTGGACGAGCTTACCCAGAAAGCCGGCCAGATCGGCGGTGTGGCCAACACCATCCAGGAAATCGCCGAACAGACCAATCTGCTGGCCTTGAATGCCGCTATCGAGGCGGCCCGCGCCGGCGAAAGCGGTCGCGGTTTTGCCGTAGTAGCCGACGAAGTGCGCAAGCTGGCCGAACGCACTTCGCAGTCTACCCATAGCATCAGCGCGATTCTGGATACCGTGCAGCGCTCCACTAGCGAAGCGGCCAACAGCATACGCCACGGCCTGACCCAATCCGAAGAAGGGCTGGACAAAGTTCAGCATGCCGGTAACAGCCTGGATGCCCTGCAACACAGCATCAACGCCTTGGGCCAAGCATTGCAGCACGTGGTGAACCAGATCCAGGGTAGCCAGCAAACACGACAGCAGGTACAGCATGACCTGGGGCAGGTTCTGCAGGACACACAACACCAGCAACAATCGGTTACCCGGCTCTACCAGCTCATCCGCGCTGCTGACGACACCACGCAAAAGCTGGAACAGGCCAGCCATCGCTTCACCCTCTGACAGGAACACCCTATGCCCTTACCTCGCCTGCTGCCGCTACTCACTTTGCTCGTGCTTAGCGGCACGCTTGCAGCCAACCCTATGCGCGGCACAGTGACCGTTGCCTTTGGTGAATCGCTGGAACCTTACGTCATACCGCAACTGGAGGCCGGCATTGAACTGGACATTATCCGCGCAGCACTCAAAAGCCAGCGTTATCAGATGCAGCCGGTATTCCTGTCGCAAAAGCGGCTGCCACAGGCGCTTAGCGACCGCAAGATCGATGCGGTAGCGACCATCGTGCCGGAGTCGGGTGCCAAGGGCGCCTACTCCGACGTATACATCAGCTACGAAGACGTCGCCATCACCCTTACTCAGCGCCGGCTGAACATCAACAAGATTGCCGATCTGGCTCCATACAGCATCTCGGCTTTTCCGCTGGCAGGCCAGTACTTGGGTAGCGAGTTTGCCGCGCTGAGCGCACGCCACCACGACTACCACGAAACCGGTAACCAGATTGACCAGAACCGCCTGCTGTACCGTGGTAGCGTCGATGTGGTAGTGGCCGACCACCGCATCTTTCATTACATGAACAAGCGCATGCAGGCTGATTTTGGCGAGCAGCCGCTCCCCGTTACCTACCACGACATCTTCATCAAATTGCCCTACCGCGTGCTGTTCCGCCAACCAGCACTGCGTGACGCTTTCAATAGCGGACTGAAAGCGATCCAGCAGAACGGCGATTACCAGCGCATCCTCAAACGTTACAACTAGCGGCAGCTTTGCTGCTGGCAAGGTGCAGCAGCTGGGCTAGAATGCGGCATCGTTTACACCCCGATACCCGATGAAACCGACCCTTGCCCTGCTAGGCAGCTGCGCGCTGCTTGGCGCCTGCGCTACCCCGCCGTCCCCACTGACCAGTCAGCCGGTGCCGGCCCCCATCCTGCAGCAAAACCAGCCCGCCGCCCCGTTACCGCCAGCAGCCAGCCAACCGCTGCCGCAGCCTCCAGCCAGCAGCCAACCGGTGGTGACACCGCCTGCGGTGGTGGTGCCGCCTGTCGTAGCGCCCAAGCCGGTAGCGGCCAACCCCAAGGCGCTGGTGGACAAGCTGCTGCCCGATTACGTGAAGCCGCGCCAGGGCTGGCGCGATGACCTGGTATCGGCGTTCAGCGCCTTGCAGATTCCGCACAGCGCCGAAAACTACTGCGCCGTCATCGCCATCATCGAGCAGGAATCCACCTTCCAGGCCGACCCGGTGGTACCAGGTCTGTCGCGCATCGTCTGGGACAAGATTGGCGACAAAGCCGGTAGCTATTACGTGCCGCTACCGGTGGTAAAAACCGCTTTGCTGAAAAAATCACCGAATGGCCAAAGCTATAAAGAGCGCATCGACAATCTGCGTACCGAAAGGGAAATGAACGAGCTGTTCGAAGACATGTCGGCCGAAGCGCAAAAGCTGGGGCTGCCGGTAGGCATGAAAAATCCGATCCGTACCGGCGGCCCGATGCAAGTCAGCGTCGAATTTGCTGAAGCCCATGTCCGTGCCTGGCCCTATCCTTACGCACGCAACGGCAGTATCCGCGACGAGGTATTTACTCGTCGCGGCGGTGTCTACTTTGGCAGTGCCATCCTGCTGCAATACCCGGCACCGTATACGGAAATGCGCTACCGCTTTGCCGACTTCAATGCTGGGCGCTACGCCAGCCGCAACGCCGCCTTCCAGCATGCAGTGAGCACACTCAGCGGTAACAAGCTGGCACTGGACGGCGACTTGCTGCGCTACAAGAACGGTCAGCCAGCGAGTGAGCGCAGCAGCACGCAGCAAGCACTGGCCAAGCTGCGCCCACGCCTGGGCCTGAGCGATGCCGATATGCTGCGCGATCTGAAGCAGGAAAAAAGCGCCGGGTTTGCACAAACCGCGCTCTATAGCCGCGTCATGCAATTAGCCGACCAGCAACAAGGGCGCAAGGTGGGCCGCGAGAAAATGCCGGAGATCCGCCTGCAAAGCCCCAAGATCACCCGCAAGCTCACCACGGCCTGGTTTGCCGATCGTGTCGATGGCCGCTACCAGCGCTGCTTGGCGCGACGTTAAGCGGTAGCGAACAGCAAAAAGCCCTTCCGTTTGCGGAAGGGCTTTTTGTTGCCGTTTTTATTACCGTGCCGGCCAAGGTTGGCCGCACACAGTCAAATAGGCAGGAAAAACAAAAAAGCCACCTTGCGGTGGCTTTTTTGTCGAATCTTGGCGTCCCCACGGGGATTCGAACCCCGGTTATCGCCGTGAAAGGGCGGTGTCCTAGGCCTCTAGACGATGGGGACAGGTGGCGCACCCGGAGCGATTCGAACGCCCGACCCTTTGGTTCGTAGCCAAATACTCTATCCAACTGAGCTACGGGTGCGCGGTTTTGGCGGAGAAAGAGGGATTCGAACCCTCGATACAGGTTTAAGCCCGTATGCTTCCTTAGCAGGGAAGTGCCTTCGACCTCTCGGCCATTTCTCCGTCAAGAGAACGCCATATTAATTAACACGACGCCCCCTGTCAAGCACTACTTGCAATAATTTTGCTTAGGCCGGCTGATCCAGGCCAAACACCTTGTGCAGCACGCGTACGGCCAGCTCCAGGTACTTCTCGTCGATCAGTACCGACACCTTGATTTCGGAGGTGGAGATCATCTGGATATTGATGCCCTCTTCCGCCAGGGTACGGAACATGGTGGACGCCACGCCGCAGTGCGAGCGCATGCCCACGCCCACGATGGACACTTTGGCAACCTTGTCGTCGGAGTCGATCTTGCCGGCGCCGATGTGGGTCTGCACGTCACGCAGGATGGACAGCGCCTGCTGGTATTCGCCACGCGGCACGGTGAAGGAGAAGTCGGTGGTACCGTTCTCGCCGACATTCTGGATGATCATGTCCACTTCGATGTTGGCATCGGCGATCGGGCCCAGGATCTGGTAAGCGATGCCCGGCTTGTCCGGTACGCCTTTCACGTTGATGCGTGCTTCGTTTCGGTCAAACGCGATACCTGCCACTACGGCCTTTTCCATGTTTTCATCTTCCTCAAACGTAATCAGTGTGCCTTCGCCCTCGTCTTCGAAACTGGAGAGCACGCGCAGGCGTACCTTGTATTTGCCGGCAAACTCTACCGAGCGGATCTGCAGCACCTTGGAACCCAGGCTGGCCATCTCGATCATCTCCTCGAAGGTGATGGTCTTCAGGCGGCGGGCTTCCGGCACCACGCGCGGGTCGGTGGTGTACACGCCATCCACGTCGGTGTAGATCTGGCATTCGTCGGCGTTCAGCGCGGCAGCCATGGCCACGGCCGAGGTATCGGAGCCGCCACGACCCAGCGTGGTGATGTTGCCGTCTTCGTCCAGGCCCTGGAAACCGGCTACTACCACCACACGGCCGGCGCTAAGGTCGGCACGCATGGCGGCGTCGTCGATGGACTGGATACGGGCTTTGGTGTGGGCGCTATCGGTGGTCACACGTACTTGCCAGCCGCAGTAGCTCTTGGCCGGTACGCCGATTTCGTTCAGGGCCATGGCCAGCAAGCCGATGGTGACCTGTTCGCCGGTGGACATGATCACGTCCAGCTCGCGCGGATCCGGGTAATCCTGGATTTCCTTGGCCAGCGCGATCAGGCGGTTGGTTTCACCACTCATGGCCGAAACCACAACCACCACGTCATGTCCCTGGGCTTTCCATTTGGCGACACGGCGGGCCACGTTCTTGATGCGCTCCGGGGAGCCCATCGAGGTACCGCCGTACTTTTGTACGATAAGTGCCATGTTTGTTTTCTTGAATAGGGTTGGGATGTCGGACAATGATTCTGTCCCGATAAGGGCCCTGCTGGCAAGGCACTTGCACCGCATTTCACCGCTTTTTTGCGGCAAGGCGGCATCCTGGCGCCTGCGCTGCAATGGATACAAAATCCCATTGAAAAAGCACGGTAACTGTATGCATGATTTGACAGCCCGGTGCGGCCAACTAGCATGAAGGTAGACACTGCGGCAGCCGGTGCTCACGCCGGCAGACAGGACACACCATGAAAAAGATCATCCTGATCGTCGATGACTCCGCTTTACTGCGCCAGATTTCCAGCGAGGCACTGACCGAAGCCGGCTACAAGGTAGTACAGGCGGCCAACGGCCAGGAAGGCCTGCAGCAACTGGATCTGATAATGCCGGCGCTGATCGTCAGCGACCTCAACATGCCGGTGATGAACGGACTGGAGTTCATCCGCGCGCTACGCCAGCGCCCTGCCCTTAAACAGCTGCCGGTGATCATGGTCACCACCGAGCTCAGCGACGCGCTGAAACAGGCCGGCCGCGATGCCGGCGCCACCGCCTGGCTGACCAAGCCGCTGCAGCCACCGCTGCTGCTGAAAGCCATCCGCACCCTGCTCGAACAATAGGCCCTCCGCCAGTGACAAGCCCCCAACCGTGTGCGGGCGGAGGCTTGGCCGGTGGCTGGGTCAGGGCATCGCCCACAGTGGCGGCTGCTGCATGGCCTGTAGCTGCTGCTCCAGCTCGCCGCGGCGCTCATGCCAGTAATTATCGCTACCGAACCAGGGGAACGCTGCCGGAAACGCCGGGTCGGCCCAGCGCGCCGACAGCCACGCGGTGTAATGCAGCAGGCGCAGGCTGCGCAGCGCTTCCACCAGCCGCAGTTCGCGGTAGTCAAAATCGCAGAACTCTTCATAGCCAGCCAGGATGGCGGCCAACTGCGACGACTGCTGTTCGCGCTCGCCGCTAAGCAGCATCCAGATATCCTGCACCGCCGGCACCATGCGGCTGTCGTCCAGATCGACAAAGTGCGGGCCGTCCGGCGTCCACATCACGTTGCCGGCGTGACAGTCGCCGTGGCAACGTAGCCAGTCCACATCGGGCACCGCCGCAAACGCTGCCTCTACCGCCGTCAGCAGTTCACGCGCTACCCGCAGGTAATCCGCGGCCAGCTGCGCGGGCAAATGGCCGCCAGCCTCGATGCCGGCCAGCGCCTGGTGGCCAAAACTGGCCACGTCCAGCCGCGGGCGGCTGCTGAACGGCCGGCTGCGGCCTACCAGATGGATGCGCCCCAGAAAGCGGCCCAGCCATTGCAGCGTGTCTTCGTCCTCCAGCTCCGGTGCGCGGCCGCCGCGGCGCGGGAACAGCGCAAAGCGAAAGCCCTGCCACTGCAGCAGCGTCTGCCCGTCGAAAGCCAGCGGCGCCACCACCGGAATCTCGGCGGCAGCCAGCTCGGCGGCAAAGGCGTGTTCTTCCAGAATCTGCGCGTCCTGCCAGCGGCCCGGGCGGTAGAACTTGGCCACCAGCGGGGTATCGTCTTCGATGCCCACCTGATAGACACGGTTTTCGTAGCTGTTCAGCGCCAGCACGCGGCCGTCGCAACGCAGGCCGGTGCTTTCCACCGCGTCCAGCAGCAGGTCCGGCGTTAGCGCGGTATAGGGGTGTAAGGTATCCATGCCGCCATTATGCGCGCCGTGCGCCGGCGGCGGCCAACCTTTGCAGTGGCGGCACCCAGGGCTTACCATCGTGGCATGAGCCTATCGTTTACCTACTTCGAAGCCGAAGACCGCCTGCTAGTGGTGATGCAGCCCGGCAACCACCAGCTGTGGCTGACGCGCTACCTGACCCAGTCCATCCTGCGCGATATCGCTGCGCTGTTTGCCCGCATGGTGCCGGGCGAAGGGGTGCCGGGCGCCGGCACGCCTGAGCAGCGCATTGCGCTGGAGCACCGCATGGCGATGAACGAGGAAGACCTGGCCGACCGCGACAACAGCAGCGTCAGCAGAATGGGCTTCAGTCAGCAGTCCCCCGCCCTGCCGGCGGCAGGCAGCGTGTTGGTGTGTACCGGGCTGGATGCCAAGGCCGGCGTGGATTACGCCAGCATCAGCTTTACCGTCGGCGACAACCAGATCAACTTGCGGCAAAGTCGGCCTGGCTTTCACCGTTTTTTGCGAACGCTGGCGCTGTGCGCCGACAAGGCCGGCTGGCAGATTCAGGACGTACCGCCGTGGCTAAGGCAAAGCCTGGTACAAGACCTGCTGGGCAAGCTACCACCACTGGATGAAGAGAAGCCAGACGAATACAAGCCGGACCAGCCGGTTTAAGCCTCCTCTCAGCCAGCCATGGCAGGCTGGCATTTTATCCGGAGCCACCTTATGGCCAGCCTTCACTCCGATAGCCCGCTGCAACGCGCCGCCCACCGTAGCCTGTGGGTCAGCGTCGGCGTCAACATCGTCCTGACTGCCATGCAGCTGATCACCGGCTTGTGGGCGGGGTCGCAGGCACTGGTGGCCGATGCGCTGCACTCGCTGTCCGACCTGGTAGCCGATTTTGTCGCCCTGCTGGCGCGCAAACACAGCCACAAGGCGCCGGATGCCGACCACCAGTACGGCCATCAGCGTTACGAAACCGCCGCCTCGCTGGTGCTGGGGCTGCTGTTGCTGGCTGCCGGCTGTAGCATGCTGCTGAGCGCTGGCAACAAGCTCACTGGTGCCACGCCGCTGGCAGCGGTGCATCAGGCCGCGCTGTATGCCGCGCTGTTCACGCTGGCCAGCAAGGAGCTGCTGTTCCGCTACATGCTGAAAATCGCCACCGAAGTCCGCTCCAGCATGCTGGTGGCCAACGCCTGGCACGCCCGTGCCGACGCCGCCTCCTCACTGGTAGTGGCGGTCGGCATTATCGGCAACCTGGCCGGCTATACCTGGCTGGACCCGCTGGCGGCCGCATTGGTGGGCTTCATGGTTGGCCGCACCGGCTGGCAGTTTGCCTGGGACGCGCTCAATAAGCTGATGGACCGCGCCGCCGACGACGACACCGTCGAGGCCATCCGCGCCACACTGCTGGCCACGCCGGGCGTGCAGGGCCTGCACGACATGCGTACCCGCCATATGGGCGACCAGATCCTGGTAGACGTGCACCTGGAAATCGACGGCGAACTCACCGTCTACCAGGGCCACGATATCGCCGCCAATGCCCGGGCAAGGGTGATGGCCGAGCACCACGTGCTGGACGTGATGACCCACATCGACCCGGTAAACGCCAGCCAAGCAGGAAGACACTAAGGCACGCCGGTGTGGCAGCAAGGGTAAGTCCGCATTGGCATCGCGCTGTGTCGTGGCTTTAATCAGGGTGAGGACCTGTCAGCACCCCTGCGGCGTCGGCAGACCTGTCCGTTTGGCATTGCGTCGGAGAGCCCCCACACCGCCATGAAAGTCGCCCTTTTCATCCCCTGTTTCGTCAACGAACTGTACCCGCACGTGGCCATGGCTACTGCCGAGCTGCTGGAAGGCTATGGCGTAGACGTGCACTACCCGCTGGCACAATCCTGTTGCGGCCAACCGTTGAGCAATAACGGCGACAGCCACGGCGCCTGTACGGCCGCGCAGCGCTTTACCGGTATCTTCAAGGATTACGACTACGTGGTATCGCCGTCCGGCAGCTGTACCGCCTACGTCAAGCACCACTACCCGTGGTACATCGCCGACAACACCGACTACCAGGCACTGCAGCCGCGCATCTACGAAATCGTGGAATTCCTGCAAGACGTGCTGAAGGTGGAAAAACTGCCGAAGCCGGTGTACTTCCCGCACACGGTGTCCATTCACCAAAGCTGCCACGGCCTGCGCGAGCTGGGTCACGCCGCACCGTCGGAGCTGATGATTCCGTACCAGTCGCGGCTGGAGCGCATCCTGCAGCTGGTGGACGGCATCGAGGTCAAGCAACCGGAGCGCCGCGACGAGTGCTGCGGCTTTGGCGGCACCTTCAGCGTGGACGAGCCGGAAGTGTCGGTAGCCATGGGCGAAGACCGCGTGGCGCAGCACGAAGCCACCGGCGCGCAGTACATCGTTGGCGCTGACCCGTCGTGCCTGATGCACATGGGCGGCATCATCCGCCATCGCTGCCGCCCGATCCGCCCGCTGCACATCGTGGAAATCCTCACCGGTCGCGGAGGCGCAGCATGAAGCACGACAATATCCACCACGCCGAAGCCGCCGCCGCCTTCCTGCAAGACCGCGAACAGGCACGCTGGCACGACAGCGCCATCTGGTGGGTACGCCAGAAGCGCGACATGCAGGCCAAGCAGCTGCCGGAATGGGAGCAACTGCGCGCACTAGCGCAGCAGATCAAGGCGCATACGCTGTCGCGGCTGGACGAGTACCTGCAACAGTTCCAGGCCAACGCCGAGAAAAACGGCGTCACCGTGCACTGGGCGGCCGACGCCGACGAGCACAACCGCATCGTGCATGGCATTCTGGCCGCCGGGGGCGTGAAGAAGCTGGTGAAGTCCAAGTCCATGCTCACCGAAGAGTGCGGGCTGAACCCTTATCTGGAACAGCACGGCATCGAGGTGATCGATACCGACCTGGGCGAGCGCATCGTGCAGCTGCGGCAAGAGCCGCCCAGCCACATCGTGATGCCGGCCATCCACCTGAAGAAAGAACAGATTTCCGAGCTGTTCCACCGCGAGCTGGGCACCGAGGCGGGCAATAACGACCCCACCTACCTCACCCACGCCGCGCGCGCCAACCTGCGCGAACACTTTCTTAGCGCCGACGCCGGCCTGACCGGCGTCAACTTCGCCATTGCCGAAACCGGTGGCGTGGTGGTGTGTACCAACGAAGGCAACGCCGACCTCGGCACCGCGCTGCCGCCGATACACATCGCCAGCATGGGCCTGGAAAAAATCATTCCGCGGCTGGAACACCTGGGCGTGTTCACCCGCCTGCTGGCGCGCTCGGCCATCGGCTCGCCGATTACCACCTACACCTCGCACTTCCACCGCGCCCGCCCCGGTGGCCAGATGCATATCGTGATCGTGGATAACGGCCGCAGCGACATCCTGGGCAACGACGACTTCTACCAGAGCCTGCGCTGCATCCGCTGCGGCGCCTGCATGAACACCTGCCCGGTGTACCGCCGCAGTACCGGCCACAGCTACAGCTACATCATCCCCGGCCCCATCGGTTCCACCCTGGGCCCCAGCCGCGACATCAAAAAGCACGGCAGCATGGCGTTTGCCTGCACTACCTGTGGTTCGTGCAGCAATGTGTGCCCGGTAAAAATCAACCTGCACGAGCAACTGGTGCTGCAGCGCAAGCGCGCCTTCGACGCCGGCACGCTGAAGCCGGCCAAGAAAATGGGCCTGCTGGCGATGCGCTTCCTCACCCAGCACCCGTCGCTGATGGACGCCGGCGGCAAGGTGATGCGCAAGGTGGTGCCCATCGTGCCGGACAGCCTCACCCGCCACAGCGCGTGGTCACGCGCCGGGCGGGCGCTGCCGGAGATGCCGGAACAAAGCTTCAAGGAAATGTGGCAAGCCCGTCAGGAGAAAAAAGCATGAGCAGCCGAGAACAGATCCTGGCGCGGCTGCGCCAGAACCGCCCGCAAGGCCCGGCGCTGCCGGACATCGACGCGGTGCCGTTCATCACCTTTGACGACAAGTTCGACGCCTTCCGCATCCTGGTGCGCAACCTGGGCGGCGACGCCGTGCAGCTGGCCGACGGCGACAGCGTGCTGAGCGTGGTGCAACAACGTTGGCCGCAACACGGCCGCCTGGTGGACCTGACCCGGGCAGGCCACGAAGAAAGCGCCAGCCCGCACGCCTGGCACGACGTGGACGTGGCCATCGTGCCCGGCGAACTGGCGGTAGCCGAAAGCGCGGCAGTATGGGTCAGCCACGCCGATAACCAGTGGCGCTCGATCTACTTCCTGACCCAGAAGCTGGTGCTGGTGGTACCGCGCGACGCCATCGTAGACACCATGCGCGATGCCTACCGCCGCATTGCCATCCGCGAGCACGGTTTTGGCGGATTCATCAGCGGCAGCTCGCGCACCGCCGATATCGAACAAAGCCTGGTGATGGGCGCGCACGGTGCCATGGCGGCGCTGGTGATTTTTGTCTGAATTACCGTAAGTTGTTGCTTCTTTGGCGGCCCGTGTGGCCGCTTTTTTTGCGGCCAACGTTGACCGCAGACGCAAAAAAAGCCACCCGGAGGTGGCTTGTTGCGACGCTGTGGACTCAGCGCTCCACTTTGTAGCGCGGCGGCAGCAGCAGGGCCGGAATCTCGCGCTGGCGTTGCGGCAGGATACGGCCGCCAATGCCCAGCTTCACTACCTTGCGGCCTTCGCCTTCACCTTCGTCGCCATCGCGGCGACGGTCGAGGTTGCTGGTATAGGTGGTGGCATTGCGTTCGCTATTGCTGTTGCGGTCGTGACGATCGCGGCTATGGCGCTCGGGCCGTTCGCGGCGCTCTTCGCGCTCACCACGTTCGCTGCGCTCCGGGCGTTCTGTGCGTTCCGGGCGCGCGCTACGTTCTTGGCGCTCGGCGCGCTCCGGCCGTTCGCTGCGCTCGCGGCGCGGCGCACTATCGGTCTCGTCACGTGGCGGGCGCGCACCGAAGCCTTCCGGCGGCGGCAGCGGCGTCAGCGTTTGCTTGGTGAGCTTTTCGATCGCTTCGTGCTGGCGGGTTTCGTCCGGCGCCATCAGCGAGATGGCCACACCGGAGGCGCCAGCACGACCGGTACGGCCGATACGGTGCACGTAGTCTTCCGGCGAGTTCGGCATTTCGTAGTTGACGACGAACGGCAGCTCGGAAATATCCAGGCCACGGGCGGCCACGTCGGTGGCAACCAGTACCTTGACCTCGCCGCTCTTGAAGCGCTCCAGCGTTTCCAGGCGGGCGCTCTGCGCCTTGTCGCCGTGGATGGCCTCGGCAGCGTGGCCGTCACGCTTCAGGTCGCGCGACAGCTGGTCGGCGGAAATCTTGGTCTTGCAGAACACGATAACCTGGCTCATCTCGCGCTGGCGGATGAGGTGGGACAGCAGCGCGCGCTTGCGGTAGGCATCCACGGCAAACACCAGTTGCTCTACCTGGGCGTTGGTGGAGTTCTGGCGCGCCACTTCCACCGTTTGCGGGTCGCGCATGAAGTCGGCGGCCAACTTCTTGATTTCCGGTGCAAAGGTGGCGGAGAACAGCAGCGTCTGGCGCTCTTTGGGCAGCAGCGACATGATCTTGCGAATGTCCTGGATGAAGCCCATGTCCAGCATGCGGTCGGCTTCGTCCAGCACCAGCACGTCCACCTTGTTCAGCTGGATGGTCTTCTGCTGAATGTGATCCAGCAGGCGGCCCGGCGTGGCGATGACGATCTCGACGCCACGACGCAGGTCGGCCACCTGCGGGTCCATGTTCATGCCGCCATAAATGGTAGTGCTACGCAGCGGCAGGTATTTAGTGTAGGCGCGAGCGTTGACGCCGATTTGGTCAGCCAGCTCGCGGGTGGGCGACAGGATCAGCGCGCGTACCGGGTGCATGGCCGGCGACACGCTGGGGTTGGCAAATTTTTTCAGACGCTCCAGGATCGGCAACAGGAAGGCGGCGGTTTTACCGGTACCGGTCTGGGCAGCAGCCAGCAGATCGCGTCCGGACAACACCAACGGAATGGCCTTGGCCTGGATGGGGGTAGCTTCCGAGTACCCCATTTCGTCGATGGCACGCAGGATTTCAGGTGCCAGGCCTAGCTCGGCAAACGACATGTCAGGAACTCCATCGGTCTCGCCGTCTCGTGCGGCAACACCGTTATGCAAACGTTAAAAAAAGCGAAGCGCCGCCAATGCCTGGCGGCGCCTGCAGGCCCGGCGCTAGCCGAACAGGCTGACCACACTGGTCAGCAGGATCACGAATAGCCACAGCAGCACGGTTCGCCATACCAGACCAACCGCACTCTTCAGATAGGCCGGGTCGGCGTCATCGCCAACCCCCAGCTCCGGGCGGAAATTAAGGGTGTAATTCTGACGCAGCGGGTCGCCCAGCTTGACGCCCAAGGCGCCGGCGGCAGACGCCAGCAGGATACCGGTAGCGTAGTTACCCCAGGTACGCGCCTGGGAGCGCCAGCAGTACACCGCATCCTCAAAGTCGCCCATCACGGCAAAGCTGGCCGCAGTCAACCGCACCGGCAACCAGTCCAGCCATTCGCCGGCACGCCCTGCAAAGCGACCAAACAGATCGTCGGCACTGCGGTTGCCCCATTTCTGCGCCAGCAACTGGGTAAAGCGGTAAAGCACGGCGCCACTGGGGCCAGGCAGCACCACGAACCAGAACATGGTGCCAAACACATGACGGTAGCTGTCCACCACACCTTGCTCGATGGCCAGGCGGGATACCTCGCCGACCGACAATTCGGCGGTGGGCTGGCCGGTCCAGCTGGCTAGCGCCTGCTTGGCCTCCAGCTCCTGGCCATCATTCAACGCCAGCGATACTTCCGAGAAGTAACTGGAAAAATGACGAAAACCCATGGTGAGGTAGAGTACCAACACGTTCCATGCCAGCCCCAGTACCGGATTGATGGCGTACAACACGTAATAACCCAAGCCAGCAATCAGCAACACCGGCACCATTGCACACAGCCAAGCCAGTACACCGTGCCGGTTATAACCGGCGTTCAGCGTGCGCTCCAGATGATTGGCATAGCGGATGAACACCAGCAGTACGCGGTTGCGGTTACCCAGCGGACGGAACTGCTCCAGCATCAGCGCAGCAATAAGTGAAATCAGGGTCATGGATCGGCAGAGTGGAAAAGGTGATTGCCCACCAAAGAAGATACCACAAAAGCGCCTTACGGCGGTGGCGGGCCGGCAAGGCTGGCAGCCTGCCTTGAAGAAGTCGATCAATCAGAAGAGTCAGGCAGAACCCAGGCGGCGAGAGCCGGTAAGCGCACTAGACAGCGTACCGTGGCGGCCATAACCATCCACTCCCTGCATCGAGTTGCGCAGCTTTTCAATAACAGCAGAGGCAAATTGCATGCGCTCATCCGCTAAGGCTGCGTTGATGTCATTGAGCGCCTTGAGCCGCATCATGGCTACTTCCAGCGCCTGCCATCGCTGTTGCACTTCCGGTGTGGCTTGCTGTAGCCACGGCAACCAGCTATCAGTCTGGTCAATACCCGCCGCCTGCTGCAAACCCAGGCGCTGTGCCCGCACTGCCGAAAGCTGCTGCAATTGCTGCAGCTTGATATCTGCAAGCTCGTCAATCAGCAAGGCATCCAAACGCAAAATAGCCTGCTGTTCCTGTTGCAGCGTGTGCTGCAAGCTATCCAGCAAGGCCATTTCCGACTGGCACGCGGCCAGAAATACTGCAACATCCATTGCGACGGTCCGTTACCAGCTCAGCGAGCCAACAGCTCCTTGGCAGACGCAATCAGGCTGTCAGCAATCGCACCGGGATTGATCTTGAATTCGCCAGAGGCAATCGCCGACTTGATTGCGGCGACCTTGTCGGCATCAAAAGCGGGAGAAGCTGCAGCAGCTTGCTCCATGCCTTGCAAACGGCTGGCAAACGGGTTGATCGCAACGCTTTCGCCTGTGGCACGAGAAGCAGCCTGGGCACTCGCATCGCTTTCTTTGGCGTTGGTACGGCTAGGTACGGAATAGCCTGTAACGACCTTGCCTGTGTTGTCGATTTTCATGATTCACCTGCACTACTCTCAATCGGTTATTTCTATTATCGCCCGAAAAATCCGAAACTTGACGCTTTTTTTAGGGCACATTCACAGAAACCGAACCATCAGCCTCGACAACGGCTGATACGACCTTACCGCTGGCTACGCGCACATTGACACGCTCACCCACGCCAGCATTGCCCAGCGCAGTAGCATCGCTGCCGACTGCGAACCCCTCTCCCCTAGCCAACAGCCGAACAGGCTGATTCATTTTGACAACATACGGCGCTCGAAGTTGCGCTCCTTGCAGCATGGCACCTGCCGGCACTGTGGCATCGATCATTTTACCCAACACGTCTTGCAAGTCACGCAGGCCTTGCGATTGCCGATTCTGTGCAACAGGCGCCAGGCGCACGTCAGCAGCTGTCAATACTTCACCGCGCCGCAGCAAGCGCGTCGCTATGACTGCTACAGGTAAAGCAGTGGCCTGCACCGGTAGACGCAAGCTCCAGCCCAAAGCGGGACACGCTACTTCAACCGCATTGCGTGGCGCAGTACTGCCAGCTGGCCACGCGGCTTGCAATGCTTGCTGGCAAGCCGGCATCTGTACTTTTTGCCGCGCCGACTGCAAGCGGTACTCGTAACCATCCACACCGCGCTGCGCTTGCAAGAATGCCTGGGCAACGCGCTCAGGCGGCCATTTGTCGACCGCTGCCGCGTTTAACGTCAGCAGCAGGCCAAGCAGGCCGAAAAAGATTTTGTTCATGATCTGAATTGTAACGCCATAACAACAAACCGGCTGGCGACGGCAACAATTTGGACAATTGTTTGAAACAGTCTCTATAAACGAGCTTATGCTCTAAATACACAACAAGCGGCACACCGCAGCCAACACGAGGAGACAACCCATCATGCGCTCAACCCTGCGCCTGGCCGTTATGGCCGCCCTGCTTGCCCCTGCCGCACACGCGGCAGGGGGCTTCAGCAATATCTATTTCTTTGGTGACAGCCTGACCGACACCGGTGCCTTTGGTGGCCAAGCCATCCCCAATGGTTCCGGCGGTTTTGTCATCCTGCCATCGGACGCCCGCTGGACAACGGATAATGCAGCCAACCACGCCAATGTGCTGGCCGGCAAACTGGGCCTGACCGTCACGCCCAGCAATGCCGCCAGTGCGCTAGGCACGGCAGGCAACAACTTTGCGCAGGGTGGCGCACAATCGGTCACTTATGCGACCGGCGCCACCCTGCCCAATAGTAGCAACACCCAAGGTGCCGGCCCGGGCGGGCTGGATATCCGCGATCTGCCACAGCAGGTACAAGATTATCTGGCAGCACACGGCGGCCAAGCAGACCCCAATGCACTGTACTTTGTCTGGAGCGGCGGCAACGACATTCCCACTGCCGCAGGAGCAGGTAGCAGCAACGCATCCAACGTCGCCTCTGCCGCAGCCGGTAGCCTGGCCACCCAGATTGCCACGCTGAAGAACGCCGGCGCCACGCTGATCATCGCACCCAACCTGCCGGCATTCGGCAACACACCGGCTGCGCTGTATGCCGTTATCGACAACGCCACCACTAATGAAACCACCCGCAATACGCTGAAAGGCATCGTTGCTGGCGTGTTGCGCAGTGAAGCCACGCCCACCAGTGCGTCGCAGGATGCGCTGGTGAACAAGGCTCTGGCCGCACTGGCGACTGCACTGAGCGGTGGAGCTACCAGTGGTACGCTATTCGATACCACGCTCACTCAGGTCACCAACGGTTACAACACCAGCAAAACCGGGCTGAACAACCTGTCCACGCTGTATAACACCACGGCAGACGGCGCCATTGCCGCTACCGGTGCCAACGTAGTGCGCGCCAACGTCAACCTGCTGTTTGCCGAAGTGCTGGCCAATCCGGCCGCCTACGGTATCGATAACGTTACCGGCCCGGCGTGCGGCACCACGTCGTCGCTGGTCTGCACCAGCGCCAACGTCAGCGGTACGCTGAGTTACCTGTTTGCCGACGACCGCCATCCTACCCCGACCACCCACGCCTTGCTGGGGAACTATTTTGCCAACCTGCTGCAAGCGCCCTATTTTGCCAAGGCGCTACGCCAGGTGCCGGCCGCTGCACAAGCACGCGTCGGCAATACGCTTGATGCCCGTGCCCGCGCGCTGGATCATGAAGCTCGCGCAGAAGACAGCGTCGGTGCATACAGCAGCCTTGGCGGTGGCAAGCAAGACGTTGGCCGCAGCGGTGAAAGCAGCAAGGGCGAACTGCTGACCGTGGGCATCGACTACCAGGCGACCCCAAGCCTAAGCCTTGGGCTGGCGTTCACCCAGGGCAAGCTTGATACCGGTGTCGGCAGCGCCGGCAGCTACGACAGCCGCCATCAGCTGGTGACGTTCAGCGGCAACTACCGGCTAGGCAGCTTCTGGCTGGATGGCGATGCCACGCTGGGCACCGCCCGGATCGATACCAGCCGCAATGTGGACCTGGGCAGTGTCAAGCGGGTGGAAAGCGGCAACGCCCGTGCGGTTCACCACGCGGTGCGCCTGAACGCCGGCTACCGTCTGCAACTAGGGCAGTTGCGTACCGGCCCGATGCTGGGCGTCAACATCCAGAACGGCGAGATCGGTTCCTTCACCGAAAGTAACAAGCAAAGTACCAGCATGCATTTCGGCACCCAGAAGCTGGACTCCACCGTGCTCCACGCCGGCTGGGAAGCCCAGGCATCGCTGGGCACGGTCAGCCCTTACCTCAGCATCAGTATGAAACAGGAACAGAAAGACGATGCCCGCGTACTGCGCAGCGGGGTATACGGCACGGTTGGCGAATTCAGCGTAACCGGCAGCAAACCCGACAGCCACTGGACCGAATGGCAGGCGGGCGCCACCGCCACGCTGGGCAAAGGGCTGAATGCGTTTGTCCAGGTTACCGGCACCAGTGGCCGCCAAGGCGGTAATGGCACACGCTACAACCTGGGTCTGGCGAGTACGTTTTAAGCACTGGCTCCCTCTGACAGCCCGCTTCCTCGGCGGGCTTTTTTTATGCTGCGGCCAACTGTGAAGGCCACGCCTAGCCACGCGGATGGTGGGCAGCGTGCAGGGCTTTCAGGCGCTCGCGCGCCACGTGGGTGTAAATCTGCGTGGTAGACAGGCTGGCATGACCCAGCAGCAGCTGCACCACGCGCAAGTCGGCACCATGGTTGACCAAGTGGGTGGCAAAGGCGTGGCGCAGCGTGTGCGGGCTAAGCGGTGGAATCCCCATCTGTTTGCCATAGCGGGTAATCAGGTGCCAGGCCATTTGTCGTGTCATCGCCTGCTTGCGGTTGCTGACAAACAGGTCCTCGCTGCGCGCTGCGCCCATGATCAGCGGCCGGCTTTCCGCCAGATAGCGGCGCAGCCAGTGTTCGGCCACTTCGCCCAGTGGCACCAGCCGCTCCTTGTTGCCCTTGCCGATGATGCGCACATAGCCTTCGCCCAGATACAACTGGCCCAGAGTCAGGCCAACCAGCTCGCTGACCCGCAGGCCGGTGGCGTACAGGGTTTCGATCATGGCCCGATCGCGCAATCCCAGCGGCGTGTCGGTATCCGGCGCCGCCAGCAGCGCATCCACGTGGCTTTCGGATAATGCCCCCGGCAGGCGCAGGCCCAGACGCGGCGCCTGCAAGCGCGCCGACGGATCGTCGTCGCGCAGTTTCTGCTGGCACAGGTAGTGGTAATAGCGCCGCGCAGCAGACAGCCGGCGGGCACGGGTGGCCGGCTTGTCGGTGTCGATCAGGCCCAGCATCACCTGCTCCAACGCCGGCGTGTCGGCACTATCCAGCGTATGGCCGTACGGCGCCAGCGCCGCTTCCAGCCGCAGCAGGTCACGGCGATACGCGGCCAGGGTGTTAGCCGACAGGTTGTCGGCCAACCACAGGGTGTCGAGAAAAGCGTCCAGATAAAGCGATTTTGCTGCCTGTTGCATGGAATGCGGCCAACCTTGAAACCATAAAAAAAAGCGCCAGCCGCAGCTGACGCTTTCAGGGTACGACAAGTTGCTCCCGAAGGGATTACTTGCGAACCAGTTTTTCCTTGATACGTGCGGACTTGCCGGTACGACCACGCAGGTAGTACAGCTTGGCGCGACGTACGTCACCGCGACGCTTCACTTCGATGGAAGCCAGCAGCGGGGAGTAGGTCTGGAAGGTACGCTCAACGCCTTCACCGGAAGACAGTTTACGTACGATGAAGGAGCTGTTCAGACCGCGGTTACGGATGGCGATAACAACGCCTTCGTAAGCCTGCAGACGCTCGCGGTTACCTTCCTTTACCTTAACCTGAACGACAACGGTGTCGCCCGGTGCGAATTCGGGAATGGTTTTACCCAGACGGGCGATTTCTTCCTGTTCCAGTTGTTGGATCAGATCCATGTTACTGCTCCTTGTTTTTGAGGATATCTTGTTCCTGCTGGTACTCTGCCAGCAGCCGAGATTCCTGTTTCGTTAATGTGCGCCCTGCCAGCAGCTCGGGACGACGCTCTTGCGTACGGCCCAGCGACTGCTTGAGGCGCCACTTGGCAATCATGGCGTGGTTACCGGACATCAACACATCCGGCACCCGCATGCCACGATATTCTTCCGGGCGGGTGTAATGCGGGCAGTCCAGCAGCCCGTTGACGAAGGAATCTTCGTACGCAGACTGGGCGTCGTTCAGCGCGCCGGGCAACAGACGCACAACGGCGTCCATCAGCACCATGGCGGGCAGTTCGCCGCCGGACAACACGTAATCACCCACCGATATTTCTTCGTCGACTTCGCTGGCGATCAGGCGCTCGTCCACCCCTTCGTACCGGCCGCACAACAGGATGAGGCCGGGACGGGCTGCCAGCTCGGCAGCCTTGGCGTGTGTCAGCGCACGACCTTGCGGCGACAGGTAGATCACATGAGACTGTGCCACCCCTGCCGCAGCCTGGCGCGCGCGCGCCGCCGCAATGGCTTTTTCCAGCGGTTCGATCAACATCACCATGCCGGGGCCGCCACCGTAGGGGCGATCGTCGATGGTGCGGTAATTGTCGCTGGTAAAGTCGCGCGGATTCCACGCGGCAAACTGCCAGATCGATTGCTCGATGGCCCGCCGGCTAACGCCGAAGCGGGTCACGGCATCGAACATTTCGGGAAACAGCGAAATGGCATCAAGCTGCATTAATAATCGAGGCCCCAGTCCACGGTAATCCGTTTTGCGGCCAGATCCACATCGACAATGTAATCGGACACAAAAGGTATCAGCCGCTCATCCGTTTCACCACGGACAACCAGGACGTCGTTGGCACCGGTTTCCATCAGCTGGCTTACCTTGCCCAGCACGATGTCTTCCTTGTTCACCACGTCAAGGCCGATCAGATCAATCCAGTAATACTCATCATCTGCTGCTGCCGGCAGCTGGTCGCGCGGAATGGCAATCTGCATGCCACGCATCGCCGCAGCGATTTCGCGGTCGTCGATTCCTTCGAACTTGACGACCAAACCTTTGGGCTGGGCAGAGCCATCCGCAAAGGTATAGGGCTTCCAGTCGCCGTTTCTGCCCAGCCACCACGTCGGGTAGTCGAACAGGCTATCGGCGTATTGGGTATCCGCCTGGACTTTCACCCAGCCACGAACACCAAAGGCGCCGCGGACAAACCCCATTACTACAAGATCAGCGTCACGCATGCGCCTTGCTTCCGTACTGTAGTCTGATCAAAGATCAGGCAGCTTTCTGCTCTTTCAGCAGTTTGGCTACGGAGTCGGTCACCTGGGCGCCAACGCCGATCCAGTAGTTTACGCGGTCCATGGCCAGACGAACGCGCTCTTGCTTGTCGTTGGCTACGGCGTTGTAGAAACCCAGACGCTCGATGAAGCGGCCATCGCGACGGTTGCGGGAGTCAGTAACAACGATGTTGTAGAACGGACGGTTCTTGGAGCCGCCACGTGCGAGACGAATTACTACCATTGTCGATTGTCCTTATATACGGAATCGTAGAAAAGCCCCCGATTCTAGGGCATTTTTCCCTTACGCTGCAAGTGCTTATTGGGGTGTTTGCACATCGGGCTGTTGCAGCAGGTCTTTGGTGACGATGGTCAGCGCCCGGTCCTCGGGGTGAACCTGTACGCTAAAGCCCAATCGGGACATGAGTTTAAGCATGCCCTTGTTGCCTGCCAGCACCTCGCCCACCATCACTTTCAGGCCCTGTTCGCGCGCGGCGTCGAACAAGGCGTTCATCAGGATGACGCCGATACCCTTGCCCTGCCAGTGGTCAGCCACCTCCAGGGCAAATTCGCAACTCTCGTTGTCGGGGTCGGTCACGTAGCGCGCCACCGCCAGCTGCTCTTCGCCAGCGTCGGTTTCGCGCGTCATCGCCAGCGCCATCTCGCGGTCGTAATCGAGCTGGGTAAAGCGCACCAGCATGGTTTGCGACAGCTGCTTGATGCTGGACATATAGCGGTTGTAGCGGCTTTCTTCCGACAGGTTGCGCACAAAAGCCTGCGTCATGTCGGCGTCTTCCGGCCGCACCGGGCGGATGTTCACCGGCGTGCCGTCCTTCAGCATCGAACAGTGCACCATGTGCATCGGGTACGGCATGATGGCCATGTGGCCGTACGGTTTGCCGCGCTTGGGTGCTTGCACGATGATGCGCGCGTCCAGCGCAATCACGCCCGATTCGTCCGCCACCAGCGGGTTGATGTCCATCTCGCGCACTTCCGGCAACTCGCACACCAGCTCGGACACGTGCAGCAGCACGCTCTTCAAGGTGTCGAGATCCACCCCCGGCATGTTCTTGAACGGCCCCAGAATCTTGCCGATGCGCGTCTTGTCGATCATGCGGTCCACCAGGTAGTGGTTGACCGGCGGCAGGCTCAGCGCCCGGTCCTGCATGATTTCCACGGCGATGCCACCGGCACCGAAAGTGATGACCGGCCCGAACGAGGCGTCGGCCGTCACCCCCACCATCAGCTCGCGCGCGTGGCGCCGCTTGCGCATGGCCTGTACCGACACGCCGTCGATGCGCGCCGTGGGCTGCGCCTCCAGCGTCCGCGCCATGATGCTGGCGTAGGCATCGCGCAGCGACTGCTCGCTACCGATGTTCAGCTCCACGCCGCCCACGTCGGATTTGTAAATGATGTCCGGCGAGTCGATCTTCAGCACCACCGGGTAGCCGATATCGGCGGCCAACCTCACCGCCTCGTTCACATCGCGCGCCAGCGCGGTGCGGTTGACTGGAATATTGAACGCCGCCAGCACGTCTTTGCTTTCGCGCTCGGACAGCACGCTGCGCCCTTCCAGCAAGGCGGTGGCAATCACCGCGCGGGCCGTCAGCACGTCCGGCACCACCTGTTCGCCTTCCAGCGGGGCGGGCGTTTGCAGCAGCATCTGCTGGTTATGATGGTAGGACGCCAGGTTGCGGAACACCTCGATGGCGAATTCCGGCGCACGGAAATGCGCGCACTTGGCCTTGGAGAACAGCTCGCGGCTTTCCGACACCTTGGCGTCACCCAGCCACGACAGGAACATCGGCTTGCTGCTTTCGCGCTGCAGCCCCACCATCAGCTGGGCGGTGGTCAGGTGGTCGGTACCCGCCTGCGGGGTAAAGATCACCAGCACGCCGTCCACGTTCGGGTCGTCCAGACAGGCTTTGACGGCGGTACGGAAGCGCACCGGGCTGGCGTCGCCGATGATATCCACCGGGTTGCCACGCGACCAGTTGGCCGGCAGCGACTCGTTCAGCAGGTCCAGCGTGGCCGGCGCCAGTTTGGCCAGCTCCACGCCGTACATATAGGCGCTGTCGGCGGCCAGCACGCCGGGGCCGATACCGTTGGTCACGATGGCAAGGCGCTTGCCGGTGACGCGGTAGTTGGCCGCCAGCACCTTGGCGGCGGTAAACAGCTGGGCGATGGTGGCCACGCGCAGCACACCGGCACGCGACAACGCGGCATCGAACACATCGCCGCTTTCCACCAGGTTGGACGAGTGCATCAGGCCGGTCACGTCGTCTTCGTAGCGGCCGGACTTCACCACTACCACCGGTTTGGTACGTGCGGCAGCACGCAGCGCGCTCATGAAGCGGCGAGCGTCGTGCACGTGGTGCACGTGCAGCAGGATGCCCTGGGTGAAGTTGTCGGCCACCAGGTAATCCAGAATCTCGCCGAACTCCACGTCCAGCGCCTCGCCCACCGACACCACGCTGGAAAAGCCGATGCCCTTGCTGTCGGCCCAGTCCAGCATGGCGGTACACAGCGCCGACGATTGCGACACCAGCGCCAGGTTGCCGGCTTTTACTTTACTGGTGTAATTGCTGGCGTTGAAGCCGGCCACTGGCCGCATCAGGCCCAGCACATTGGGGCCAAGAATGCGGATGCCGTAGTGCTTGGCAATCGATACCGCCTCGTTCAGCGCCTCGCGCTCCTGCGCTTCGCTGTCGCCGAAGTCCTTGGCCAGCAGAATGCCTTTTACCCCTTTCTTGCCACAGTCCTTCACGATAGCGGGCAGGCTGCGCAAGGCGGTGGTCACCACCACCATATCCACCGGGCCTTCGATCAGCCGGACCGAGGTGTAAGCCGGAATGCCGCCCACCACACGGTGGTGCAGGTTGACCGGGTACAGCTTGCCCTGGAAATTGCCGGCCAGCAGGTTGGCAAAAATCGCCTGCCCCACCGAGCCCGGGGTGTCACTGGCACCCACCACGGCAACGTTGCGCGGCGAAAACAGCGGTGTGAGGTAATGCGGTTTCATGGTTTGTCCGTCCAAGTAGTAAAGGCATGTTGCCGTAGCCGCCGTCTATCGACAACGGCCTGCGGCCAACCTTGCGCCGCTTTTATCCTGTTGTTCTGGCCACGCCGGCAGGGCTTTTGACACGGTCATCAGACGTATCAATGCAGTAGCGCAGTGTGCACAATATTGCTAATCTTCGCGGTTTCGCGGCGCGCCCATGTTGTGCCGCATCAAACGATGACCCACATCAGGAAAAGGCCCGTCCCGCCAGGGAGTACCGACATCATGAGCAAACGCGTTGTAACCCTCGCCCACTACTACACCCAGCCGGAAATCCAGCAAATGGCCGACAAGGTCGGCGATAGCCTGGAGCTGTCGCTGTTTGCCCGCGAGTCCAAGGCCGACATCATCGTGTTTGCCGGTGTCCGTTTCATGGCAGAAACCGCCAAGATCCTGAACCCGCAAGCCGAAGTGATCCTGCCGGACGCCGGCTCCACCTGCTCGCTGGTTACCCAGACCGACGTGGCTGCCCTGCAACAGTGGCGCGAAAGCCACCCCGACCACGTGCACGTGTCGTACATCAACTCGTCCGCCGCGCACAAGGCGCTGTCGGACTGGATCGTCACCAGCCGTAACGTGGACGACATCATCGCCCACCTGTACGAACAGGGTAAGCAGGTGATCTTCTCGCCCGACCGCAATATGGGCGCCTACCTCAATTATCAATACGGCTACGATATGCCATTATGGTCGGCCGTGTGCGAGGTACACGACAAGTTCAACGAGGCAGCGCTGGACGAAGCGCTGACCGCCAGCCCCAACGCCCACCTGATCGCCCACCCGGAAAGCCCGCTGCCGGTGCTGAAGCGTGCCGAGTACGTCGGCTCCACCTCCGGCATGCTCAACTGGGTAAAAGCCTACAGCGGCGATGCGGCCAACGTGATCTTCGTGGCCACCGAAGACGGCATCCTGTACAACATGCGCCTGGCACGCCCGGACCTGGACATCCGCCAGGCACCGATCTACGCCGGCTGCCAGTGCAACTCCTGTCCGTACATGAAGATGAACACCATCGAGGCGGTAAAACGGGCGCAGCAAGGCGAAGGTACCCGCATCGATTACCTGACCGAGGCCGAGATGGACGCCGCGCGCTTGCCTATCGAACGCATGCTGGACTTCAGCCAGCGTTACTACAAGTAACCGGCCCGCGCCACACAGCCCGCCCCCAGCGGGCTGTTTTTCTTTATGCAACCGGCACGGCGGTTTTCGCCCGCCCGATACACGGCTACAATCATCCGATCTTGACGGAACCTTGCCATGAAAATCCTGCTTAGCAACGACGACGGTTATTTCGCTCCCGGCCTTGCCACCCTGGCTGCCCACTTGTCTGCCTTGGGCGACGTCGTGGTAGTCGCGCCGGAACGCGACCGCAGCGGCGCCAGCAATTCGCTGACGCTGGACCGCCCCTTGTCGGTGAAGCAGGCCGCCAGCGGCTTTTACTATGTCAATGGCACCCCCACCGACTGCGTGCACGTTGCCGTCACCGGCTTTCTGGATTTCCGCCCCGATATCGTGGTGTCCGGCATCAACCACGGCCCGAATATGGGCGACGACACGCTGTATTCCGGCACCGTCGCCGCGGCGACCGAAGCCTTTTTGCTGGGCATTCCGGCCATTGCCGTGTCGCTGGCCGGCAAAAACCGCCATTTCGATACCGCAGGCCAAGTAGCGGCCAACCTGGTACGGCGCTTCCAGGCCCAGCCGTTCAGCCGGCCCATGCTGCTGAACGTCAACGTGCCCGACATCCCGGCCGAACAGCTGGCCGGCACCGAAGTGACCCGCCTGGGCCGCCGCCACCACGCCGAACCGGTGATCCGCGCCAACAACCCGCGCGGTGATACCGTATTCTGGGTCGGCCCGGTCGGCCCCGAACAAGACGCCGGTAACGGCACCGATTTTCACGCCATCCGCCAGCAGCGTGTGTCTATCACGCCGTTGATGATAGACCTGACCGCACGCGATCAACTGGATGTAATACAGACATGGCTCAATCCCTAGTCGCAGGCAACAATTTCGGCATGTTCTCCGACCGCACGCGCATGCGCATGATCGAGCGCCTGCGGCAGAACGGCATCCGCGAAGAGCGGGTGCTGGCCGCCATGTACGAAGTGCCGCGCCACCTATTCATCGACCAGGCGCTGGCTACCCGAGCCTACGACGACGTGTCGCTACCCATCGGCCAGGGGCAAACCATTTCGCAGCCGCTTACCGTGGCACGCATGACCGAAAAACTGCTGGAAGGGCGCGACAAGCCCGGCCGCATCCTCGAGATCGGCACCGGCTGCGGCTATCAGACCGCCGTGCTGCTGAAAACCGGCGCCGAGGTGTTCTCGATTGAACGTCTGGCCGGCATTCTGGACAAAGCCAGACAGAACCTGCGGCAAGCCAAGCTGGTGCATGCCCGTCTGGTACACGGCGACGGCCACCTCGGCCTGCCGGATGTTGCCCCCTTCGACGGCATCATCATTACTGCCGCCGCACGTCAGGTACCGCCCGCCTTATTGGCACAGCTAGCCGATAACGGCAGGCTGGTGTTACCGGTAGGCGATAAGGAGCAGCATCTGTGGCTTTACGAGAAAACTGCAGACGGCTTGCGCCAGACACAGCTGGAACCTGCCAAGTTTGTTCCGCTACTGCCAGGCAAGCAGTAAGCAAAAATGCAACACCCTTTCCTATAGATTCTTGTCTGACAATTTACAGCAAGCAGATAGCTGACATATAAAATCGACATCCAATGCAGAACATACTGTTAAAAAAACTGGTCGCCATCGGCAGCAGCACCGTCGCCCTGTCTTTGCTGGCAGGCTGCGCCCAGCTGCATCAGGAAACCCCGGCGGACATCGTCAGGGGCAGCCCCACGACGCTGAAACCGCGCAGCGAGGCTGTTGCCAAAGTGACAGGCAGTACCGCCACTAACAGCAGCCAGGCCAGTACACAGGCAATCGCACTGGGTAGCGCACCGCAAGCCAGGCCGGTTGCGGCAAAAACAACCCACACCGTTCAAGCCGGTGAAACCCTGTACCGCGTTGCCGTCAACAACGGCCTGCGCTATCAGGACCTGGCGGAATGGAACCGATTAGACGGTTACACCATCAAGGTTGGCCAAATCTTGCGGCTGACCCCGCCGGACGCACCACAAACTGGTGCGCCGGTAACCGTCAGCGCCGGCGCTGCTACCGCAGCCAAACCGGCAGAAACCAAACCGGCAGCGGGCCAGATGCCGGTTGAAGCGAAGGCACCGGCATCCGGTACCGACGCTCAGGCAGCGAGCAAGCGCTATCCGAAAGCCTTGAAGCTGCCCTACTCGGAAGAGGCCATCAAGAGCCTGCCGGCCCAGAGCGAAGGAAATGGCAAAGTAGCTGCCAACGTACCACCTGCCAAGAACACACCGGATAAGCCGGAAACCAAAGTTGCAGCCGACACACCTGTCGCCGCACCTGCTCAGGCAGCTACGGCGAGCAGTCCGAAGGCGGCGACAAGCAGCAACGTGGTATGGGCCTGGCCTACCCAGGGTAACGTGATCCGGGGTTTCTCGGAACAGAACAAGGGCATCGATATTGCCGGCAAGGCGGGGCAACCCGTGGTGGCGGCAGCAGACGGCAAGGTGGTGTACAGCGGTAGCGGTTTGCGCGGTTACGGCAAGCTGATCATCCTGCGACACGACAAAACCTATCTGTCGGCCTATGCCCATAACAGTCAGTTACTCGTCAAGGAAGGCCAGTCTGTCAAGAAAGGGCAGAAAATTGCCGAAATGGGTAATACCGATGCTGACCAAGTCAAACTGCATTTTGAAATCCGTCAACTCGGTAAGCCTGTAGATCCAAGCAAGTATCTGGAAACCAGACCCTGACAGGCCAGACCTGATCAGGAGCGCACAAGCGGGGGAACATCATGAGCGACGATCTTGATCTGCTGGAAGAAGTGCTGGAAGACGAGCTGGAAAACGAAGACGAGCCGCGTGCCGAAGCAGAAGATGCCGAAGAAGCCGCGGCCAGCAAGGGTTTTGAAGACATCGCCGATGTCACCCAGATTTACCTGAACGATATTGGCAGCAATGCGCTGCTAACACCGGCTCAGGAAGTAGAACTGGCGCGCCGCGTGGTGCAGGGCGACTTCAGCGCGCGCCAGAAAATGATCGAGCACAACCTGCGTCTGGTCGTAAACATTGCCAAGCACTACATCAACCGCGGCCTGGCGCTGCTGGACCTGATCGAGGAAGGCAATATCGGCCTGATGCACGCGCTGGAAAAGTTCGACCCGGAACGCGGCTTCCGCTTCTCCACCTACGCTACCTGGTGGATCCGGCAGAGCATCGAGCGCGCCATCATGAACCAGTCGCGTACCATCCGCCTGCCGGTGCACGTCATCAAGGAGCTGAACGTCTACCTGCGCGCTGCCCGCCACCTGGAAAGCCAGATGGGGCGCGAGCCGACTCTGGAAGACATTGCCCACCTCACCGGCAAGCCGGTAGACGAAGTGCGCAAAGTGCTCAACCTGAACGAACGCATGGCCTCGCTGGACGCGCCGCTGGATATCGACCCGATGCTGTCGATCGGCGAGTCCATCCCCGACGAGCAGCACGAAGAACCGGACATCCAGCTGCACAATGCGCAGATCGAGCACTTCGTGCAAGACTGGCTGGGCCAGCTCACCGACAAGCAGCGCATGGTGATCGAGCGCCGCTACGGCCTGAACGGCCACGAAGTCTGCACGCTGGAAGAACTGGCCTCCGCCCTCAGCCTGACCCGCGAGCGCGTACGCCAGATCCAGATCGAAGGCCTGGAGCACCTGCGCCGCATCCTGCGTCGCAAAGGCGTCACCAAAGACTACCTGATCTGATCTTGCACCACCCCAAAAAAACCGGCAGCCATAGCTGCCGGTTTTCTTTTGCCAGATCGCCCAAGCCTGCCCAAGCGATCACCGGTATGGGCAGGGCCTAGCGGCCGGTTTTGCGGCCAACCCTGGCCGGGCGGAACGCCTTCACTTCGCGCAATAGCGTGCGCCAAGCATTGTCGTCAACCGCCGGCGGCGCGTACTGCAGCCGTTGCCAGCGTTGCAGCAAGCCAGCCAGCTGATCACGCTCCGCCGCCGTCAATGCTGCCGCCCGCGCCTGCAGCTCGCTGGCGGTATCTGCAGCCTGCGCCGCGATGCCGGCAGCCTGCAAGCGGCGCAGCAACAGCGCATGCACCTGCTGCGGCAAGGTTTGCGGCGCCTGGCGACGGCGCAACAGCCACCACAGTAACGGCCCGCCTGCCAGCAGCATGCCGCCCAGCAGCGCCTTGACGATGCTGGCGGCCGACACATCACCCAAGCCCAGTTTCTGGAACAAGCCTTGCTGGCTGGCGGCATCGTACCCCACCACCCAGCGCTGCCAGCTGAAATTGGCCAGTTGCCACTGCTGGCCCACCCACTGCGCCCAACCCGGCGGTTTGCCGCCCACCAGCGGCATGCGCGGCGCTGCTTCGCCCAGGGTATTGGCGATGCCGGCCTCGATACGCTGCGGCGCCACCAGGCTGGTGGCGTCCACCCGCTGCCAGCGGCCGTCTACCCACACCTCGCTCCAGGCGTGCGCGTCCGACGACCGTATCTGCCAGAAGCGGCCCTGGCCATTGAATTCGCCGCCCTGAAAGCCCACCACCACCCTGGCCGGCAAACCGGCGGCGCGCGCCAGCACGGTAAAGGCCGAGGCAAAGTGCTCACAGAAACCCTGCCGGCTACCAAACAGGAAGCCATCCACCACGTCGCCCTGCAATTGCGGCGGGTTCAGCGTATAACGCAGGCCCTGCTCCGCCAGCCACAGTTGCAGCGCCTGCAAACGGGCAGCCGGCTGCGGGTGGCGCCCGGCCAGCGCCTGCGCTGCCGCCACCGTCCGCAGGTTGCCGGCAGGCAGGCTCAGGTAAAAGCCTTGCTCGCTGTCGGTCAGCGCATCGGCAAAACGCGGGCTGGCGATACTCTCTACCTGGTAGCGGAAGCGTGCCTGGTTGGCCGCATCCAGCCGCCGCAGCCGTTGCTGGTACACCAGCGTTACCCCGTCGCCGCTGGCTACGCCCTGCTCCAGCAGCGGCAGATAGCCCTGATACGGCTCGGCCACCACTTCGTAGCGCAGGCGCGGCGCATCGGCAGCCACCGTTACGCTGCGCTGGCGCGCCAGGTTGGCCGCACGCCAGCTGCTGCCGTCAAACTGGTCGAACACCATCACCCGCCAGTACAGCTGGCTGGGGCGCGGCTGGGTGCCGGCAAACTCGGCGGTAAACACCGGCTCGCGCGACAGGATCATCTTGCCGATGGCGCCCGGGCTCATGCTGTCGGCCAGGCCGGTAGTGGCGCCCTGCTGCTGGCTGGGCATGCTCCACAACGGACCGGGCAGCCGCGGCATCACCACGAACAGCACCACCATCAAGGGGAAGGACAGCAACAAGGCGCGGGCGGTGATGCGCGGGCTAAGCCGTGCTTCTTCGCCGGCCAGCAGCACCATGGCACAGGTCAGCGCAAACAGCGACAGCACCAGCCATAGCGCCGACAGCGGGCTCTGGTCGAACAGCAACGGGGTGGCCGCCAGAAAGAAGCCCAGCGCCAGCAGTACACGCCAGTCGCGCAGGGAGGCGGTTTCCAGCGCCTTGCCGCCTACCAGCAGCAACAGGAACGCCACGCCCCCCTCGCGGCCAACCAGCGTGCGCAGCTCGAACCACAGCGCGGCAATCGGCAACAGCAGCGCCAGCATCAGCCACACACTGTGCGGCAACGCCCGCCCGTGCCACACCAGCCAGCCGCGCCACGCCAGCAGCAGCATGTAGATCATCGGTATCCACGCCGGCAGTTGCAGCAACAGCGGCATGGCCACCAGCGCCAGCGCCAGCAAGGCGGCAAAACAGGCCAGACGGCGCGGGTCAGCCAGCATCGCGCACTCCAAAGCTGGCCAGCGCGATCAGGCCTTCATCGCCCTGCCCCGGCCCCAGCTGCAGCGCTTGCTGCGGCAGGCACAGCAACAGGCCCTGCCCCGCCGCCTGCGCTTGTAACAGCTGCCAGCACAGGTGCGACAAGCGCTGTTCCGGCGGCATGGTGGCCGGGTAGTCATCCCAGTTCAGGCACAGTTGGCCGCCGGGTGCCTGCGGCGTGGCAAATTCGCGCGCGGCCAGCACGCCACGGCGGGCGTACACGCGCCAGGCAATGCTGCGCACGCTCTGGCCCGGCTGCCAGGCTGCCAGGCCGGCAAAGTCGTCGCCACCGGGCAGGGCCAACGCCACGTCGGCCTCGCCCTCGTCGCTGGCGGCGGCCGGCACGCGTGCCTCGGCCAGCGGCCGCGGGTACACCCACAGCCGGCTATCCAGCCGCACCTGGGTAAAGGCGCGCACCAAGCCCAGCGGCGCTTCCGACCACACGCGCAGCACCGGCATCGCCAGTTGGCCGCGATGCGGCGCCGGCAGTGGCAAATCCAGCACTGCCGGCTGACGGCAGCGCTGCAAGGTGGCGGGCTGGCCGTACCAGCCCAGGCACACGTGGCGCGGCTGGCCGTCGTCCCACTGCAGGCGCAAGCGGAACAGCGCCTCGCCGCCGGCAAACACGTTGGCCGCCGGCAGGGCGTGCAGTTGCAGGCCGGCCAGCTGGCGATAAGCCAGCAGCACCGACACCAGCATCAACGCTGCAATCCAGAACGCCAGCCCGTAAGCCAGGCTGACGGCGTAATTGAGCGCGCCCACCCACACCGCCAGCGCCACCAGCAGCATCATCGCGCCCAGCGGCGTAGGCAGCAGGTAGATGCGACGCTGGCCCAGCGTGACGCTGGCTTCGCGCGGTGTGTGGCGCAGTACCCAGCGCTGCAGCGCCTCACGCCAGCGGAACATGGGCCAGCATCCGCTGCAGCAGCGCCGCGCTGTCGGCGCCCGGCAACCGCGGCACCAGCCGGTGCGCGGCCACCGCCACGAACACCGCCTTGATGTCTTCCGGCAACACGTGGTCGCGCTCGTCCAGCAAGGCCCAGGCGCGCGCGGCGGCCAACAGTGCCAGGCCGGCGCGCGGGCTCAGGCCGTGCACGAAGTGCTCCTGCTCGCGGGTGGCTTGCAACAGGGCCAGCACGTAGCCGGCCAGCGCCGGGGACACGTGCAGGCTGGCCGCTTTTTGCTGCAAGGCCTGCAGCTCGGCCACGCTCAGCGCGGCTTTTAGCTGCTGGGTGGCCTGACGCCGGTCGCCGCCCTGCAACAGCTTCAGCTCGGCATCGGCTGGCGGGTAGCCCAGCGAGATGCGCATCAGGAAGCGGTCCAGTTGTGATTCCGGCAACGGGAAGGTGCCGCGCTGACCATCCGGGTTCTGCGTGGCGATGACGAAGAATGGCGACGGCAGCGGGTGGGTATGGCCGTCGGCCGACACCTGGCGCTCTTCCATCGCCTCCAGCAGCGCGGACTGTACCTTGGGCGAGGCGCGGTTGATTTCATCCGCCAGCAACAGCTGCGAGAACACCGGGCCGGGCCGGAACTCGAAGCGGCCCTCCGCCGGCAGGAACACGCTGCCGCCCAGCACGTCGCCGGGCAGCAGGTCGCTGGTGAACTGCACCCGCCGGTAGCCCAGGCCCAGCACGGCGGCCAGGCTATGCGCCAAGGTGGTTTTGCCCACGCCGGGCACGTCCTCGATCAACAGGTGGCCGCCCGCCAGCAGGCAGGCCAACGCCAGCCGCGTTTGCTGCGGTTTCCCCAAAATCAAGGCATTAAGTTGACGATACGCAAAGGTGATGGATTGCATTCGGGCCTGCTTACGCGCACTATTTATTAAAAAATCATATATCCCTTTTGCCTCGGCAAAGCAACAAGGAAACGCTCGTGCTTAACTGGTTGAAATCCCATATTACCGGCGGGGGACTCACCGCCTACATCACACACGGAGACTGCCTGCAACACAATATGGGGGTGGGCCATCCCGAGTGCCCCGAGCGGCTGATCGCCATCCGCGACCAGCTGATGGCCGGGCAGATTTTCGACAGCCTGCAGGAAGTGGAAGCCCCAAAGGTCAGCGAACAGCAGCTGGCGCGCGTCCATCCCCCCCATTATGTGGAGTACATCGAGGCGTGCGCGCCGTCGGTGGGTACCTTCCGCGTCGACCCCGACACCGCAATGAACCCGGGCACCCTGCCCGCTGCCCAGCGCGCCGCCGGCGCCGTGGTCAAGGCCGTCGACATGGTGATGGGCCGCGAGGCGCCCAACGCCTTCTGCGCCATCCGCCCGCCCGGCCACCACGCCGAAAGCGACAAGGCGATGGGCTTCTGCTTCTTCAACAACATCGCCGTCGGCATTGCCCACGCGCTGTCGCAGCACCGGCTGGAACGCGTGGCCGTGATCGACTTCGACGTACACCACGGCAACGGCACCGAAGAAATCTTCCACGACGACCCGCGCGTGCTGATGGTATCCATCTTCCAGCACCCGTTCTACCCCTACAGCGGCGACAACCCGATGGGGCCGAACATGCACCACGTGCCAATGAAGGCCGGCAGTGGCAGCCGCGAGTTCCGTGAGGCGGTAGAGTATTTGTGGCTGCCGCAGCTGCGCGAGTTCCAGCCACAGATGATTTTCATCTCGGCCGGTTTCGATGCCCACCGCGAGGACGACATGGGCTCGCTGGGCCTGGTTGAAGCCGACTACGAGTGGGTGACGCGGCAGCTGATGATGGTGGCGGCCGAACACTGCGAGGGCCGCATCGTGTCGGTATTGGAGGGCGGCTACGACCTATCGTCGCTGGCGCGCAGCGTCACCGCCCACGTGAAGGTGCTGTCCGACGGCTAGCCCGGCAGCCGGCCCGGCATGCAAAAGCCCCGCTGTCGCGACAGCGGGGTTGTCGTTTCAGGGTGTCATGACGCCAGCTGCGGCAGCCATTGCGGGTGGCGCCAGTACACCCAGCGCTGACGCCAGCGCGGCAGGTGGTCGACAAACACGCGGCCGGCCAGGTGGTCCAGCTCGTGCTGGATGGCGGCGGCCTGGAAATCGTAAGCGGTGAGGGTAAAAGGTTGGCCGCAGCGGTCGAGTGCAGCCAGTTCGATGACTTCAGCGCGGGCGATGCTGGCGCGGTAGCCCGGCAAACTCAGGCAGCCTTCCTTGCCGCGCACCCGGCCGCGCTGCGCCACGATGCGCGGGTTGATCAGCACCAGCGGCGCATTGCGCTGGTCGCTGACATCCACCACGGCCACGGCGAATGTTTCGCCAATCTGGTTGGCCGCCATGCCCACCGCGTTGCGGGTGGCGTACAGCGTATCGAGCAGGTCATCCACCAGAGGCTGCACCTGACTGACATCGTTTACCGGTTGGGCCTGGCGGCGCAGGCTGGGGTCACTCAGGGGCAGTATCGGGCGGATGGTCATGGCTCAGGGCTGGTTTTTGTCTCCCGGCGCGGCTTGGCCAATCTTGTCTTCCTGGCCGGTCAACAGGTTTATCAGGTTCGATTTATGGCGGTGTACCACCAGAATCGCGATGATAATGCTGGTGCCCCAGTACACACTTTGCGGTCCGACAATAAAGAATGCATAAACCGGGGTCAGCACACAGGCCACGATGGCCGACAGCGACGAGATCTTGACCACAAAGGCCATGAACAGCCAGGTGGCCAGCGCCGCCAGCGCCAGCCAGCCATTGAACGCGGCCAGCACGCCCACCGCAGTGGCCACGCCCTTGCCGCCCTTGAAGCCGAAAAACACCGGCCACATGTGGCCAGCCAGCACCGCCAGGCCGGACATCGCCACCGCCTGCTCGCCCAGGCCGTAGGCCGGGCCGAAGTGGTTCACCAGTACCACGGCGATCCACCCTTTGACGCCGTCGCCCAGCAGGGTAAGCGCCGCCGCCAGCTTCTTGCCGGAACGCAGCACATTGGTGGCACCGGGGTTTTTGGAACCGTAGGTACGCGGGTCGGCCATGCCCATCAGCCGGGTAACGATCACCGCGAAAGACAGGGAGCCGATCAGATAGGCGCCCAAAATGAAGGCAAACGCTGTTGTGGTCATGGCTTATCCACTAGAATGCAAGGCTTGGCATTTTACGGTATCGGGCACTAAACCCAAAGCCCGCAACGATGGACATTATCTTTTTGCGCGAAGTGCGCGCCGACACGGTCATCGGCGTTTACGACTGGGAGCGTACCGCCGCCCAGACGGTGTTGCTGGATATCGAGTACGGCATTCCCAGCGAAGTGCCCTGCCACAGCGACAATATCGGCGACACCATCCATTACGGCGAAGTGGTGGAGCGCGTGCGCGCCTCGCTGGCCGAGCAGCACTTCCTGCTGATCGAAGCGCTGGCCGAGCACATCGCCAGCATTGTGCGCGACGAATTCGGCGCCCCGTGGGTGCGCGTCGCCGTCACCAAGCTGAACATCCTGCCGGACGTCAAACACGTGGGCGTGATGATCGAGCGCGGCCACCGCCCGCACTAAGCGACACGCCAAAGACAAAGCCCTGCGGCCAACCCTGTTACAGGTTGGCCGCAGGGCTTTTTGCTGCCGACCGAGCGAGGGTTAATCCTCGCGGTTACGCATGAAATCGGCGGTGTTGTAGAACGCCTCGATCAGCTTGGCCTTCAGCCAGTCTTCGCACACCAGCTCGTTCACCGCCTGCGTCATGCACTGCATCCACTGGTCGCGCGCTACGCTGTCCACCGCGAACGGCATGTGGCGCATGCGCAGGCGCGGGTGGCCGAACTTGTCCATGAACAGCGGCGGGCCGCCCAGCCAGCCGGATAGAAACATGTACAGCTTTTCGCGCGAGCCGGCCAGGTCGGCCGGGTGCATGTCGCGCAGCGCCTTGACCGACGGGTCGCTGTCCATGATGTCGTAGAAGCGGTCGGTCAGCCAGCGCACCACGCCAGCGCCGCCCAGCAGCTCGTATGGGGTCATTTCCTGCATGATGGTTTCCTGCCAAACAAGGCGCACATGGTAGCACGCGCCCCCGGCGCTGCCGCGTGCTCAGGTCAACAAATCACACGCCCAGGAACGGGAAGGCCAGCGGCACCGGGCGACCGCAGATCAACTCGGCCAGCGCACGGCCGGAGCCGGGGCCTTCGGTCCAGCCCAGCGTGCCGTGGCCGGTATTGAGCCACAGGTTGCGGTAGGCAAAGCGGCCGATCAGCGGCACATTGCCGGGCGAGGCCGGGCGCAGGCCGGTCCAGAAACGGGCGGCGTCCCAATCACAGGCGTCGGGAAACAGCTGCTGCGTACGGCGCACCAGCGCGGCGCAGCGCACCGGGTTCAAATGGCTGCTGTAGCCCGACAGCTCGGCGGTGCCGGCCACCCGCAGCGTGTCGCCCAGCCGCGAAAACACCAGCTTGTGCGACTCGTCGGTAATGCTCACCTGCGGCGCAGCGGCGGCGTTGCGCACCGGCAAGGTGGCGGAGTAGCCCTTGGCCGGGTACACCGCAATGCGCTGCCCCAGCGGCGCCAGCAACAGCGGGCTATGGCTGCCCAGCGCCAGCACGTAGGCGTCGGCCTGCAGCGTGTCGAAACGGCCATCCGGCCCGGTAATGGACACCCCGGCTAGCTGCGGCCCTTGCGGCAGCAAGGCATTGATGCGCGTCTGCCAGGCAAATTCGACGCCGGCGTCGGCGCAGGCAGCCGCCAGCTGGCAGGTAAACTGGTGCACGTCGCCCGATTCGTCGCTTTCGCACCAGGTGGCGGCCAGCAACTGCGGGGCGATCGCCGCCAACGCCGGCTCGCGCGCCACCGCGTCGTCCGGCGACACCAGCCGCCGGGTAACGCCCTCCTCCGCCAGCAGCTTGCAGGCGGTCAGCGCGTGCTCCACGTCCTGGCGCTGGAACAACAACGCCAGAATGCCTTGTTGGCGGTGCGCATACTGCAGCGGCAACTGCTGGCGCAGCATGGCGAAGGTTTGCTGGCTGTAACGCCCCAGCGCCACCATGTGGCGCAGGTTGGCCGCGTGGCGGCCGGGCAGGCACTCGGCCAGAAAGCGCAGCGCCCAGCGCCACTGCGCCGGGTCCAGGTGTGGGCGGAACCACAACGGCGCGTCCTCGCGCAGCATCCAGCGCAGCACGCGCCACGGTGTGGACGGGTGCGCCCACGGCTCGGACTGGCTGACCGAAATCTGGCCGCCGTTGGCAAAGCTGGTTTCGCGTGCCGGCCCGCTGGCGCGGTCCACCACCACCACCTCGTGCCCGGCCTGGCGCAGGAACCAGGCGGTGGAAATACCGATAATGCCGGCACCCAGTACCGCAACCTTCATCGCTTACCTTTCGTGCATGCATGCCGCCGCCACAGGCCACCACTGGCGCGGACAAGAAAAAGGGCCCCCGCAGGGGCCCGGGCCGGCAAGCATGGTAAAGCGATGCTTGCGGCATGCCAAGCTGACGTCTCCGTCAAGGCTTGCGCTTGGCCATCTCGTACACTGTCTTGCCGCGCAGGGTGAAGTACTCGGAAGCGAAATAGAAGTTTTCCGAGTGGCCGACAAACAGCAGGCCGTGCGGCTTGATCAGCGGATGGAACTTCTTCAGCACCGCAAACTGGGTATCGCGGTCGAAGTAGATCATCACGTTGCGGCAGAATAGCGCGTCGAACTGCTTGCGGATCGGCCAGTTGTTGTGCACCAGGTTCAGCTGGCTGAAGGTGATCATGCTGCGCAGCTGCGCCTTGGCCTGGTAGGTGCCGTCCGGCAGCTTGTCGAAGTAGCGGCTGGCGTAGCCGGCTGGCAGCTTGGCGATCTTGTCTTCGCTGTAAATGCCCTTGCGGCCAACCTCCAGCACGCTGGTATCGAGGTCGGTCGCCAGAATGCTGATATTGCCGCGGCCGCCGCTGGCTTCCAGCGCGGTCATGGCAATGGAGTACGGCTCTTCACCGGTGGAGGACGCCGCGCACCAGATGTTCACTTCCTGCCCGGCCGGCAGCGTTTTCAGGAAGTCGGCCAGCATGTGGAAATGGTGTTCTTCACGGAAGAAGAACGTGAGGTTGGTGGTGAGCGCGTTGACGAACAGCTCGAACTCGCGCTTGCCACCGGCGCTTTGCAGGTATTCGATATAGGGGCCGAAGCCGGCCAGTTTCAGCTCGCGGATACGGCGCACCAAGCGGCCGTATACCATGTCTTTTTTGGTCGGATTCAGCGAAATGCCGGCTTCCTTGTAGATCAGCTGACGGATGCGCTCGAAATCCTGTTCCGTAAAGGCAAACTCGCGGTTGAACTCCACCTTGGGCAATACGATGGGCGGAATCTTGTTATGCATGACGGTATCTCCGCAAACAAAAACCCGGGCGAACCCGGGTTTTGTACGACAGGCCAGGCCCGGACTTACACCGAGAAGGACGAGCCGCAGCCACAAGTGGTTTGTGCATTCGGGTTGCGAATGACAAACTGCGAACCTTCCAGGCTTTCCTGGTAGTCGATCTCGGCACCTACCAGGTACTGGTAGCTCATCGGGTCAACCAGGAAGGTTACGCCACCGCGCTCAATAGCGGTATCGTCTTCATTGGCGATTTCGTCAAATGTAAAACCGTACTGGAAGCCGGAGCAGCCACCGCCGGTAACGAAAACGCGCAGTTTCAGATCCGGATTGCCCTCTTCGGCTACCAGGTCGCGTACCTTGTCGCAGGCGCTGTCGGTAAAGTTGATCGGGGACGGGGTTTCGGTCGCTGCAGTCATTTCTCTAGCCTTTCGGTGCAAGGACGGGCCGCGCCTAGCGGCCCTTCATCCTAGTATTTTAGTAGGATATCGGGCCAGCTGGCGAGTTTTCAACCATTAGGGCAACAGGGGTACGATGTCCAGGCCGGCGTTTTCCGGCTGGCCGAACATCAGGTTCATCACCTGTACCGCCTGGCCGGATGCGCCTTTTACCAGGTTGTCTTCTACCACCAGAATCACCAGCAGGTCGCCGTTACCCGGGCGATGCACGGCAATACGGGCAGTGTTGGCGCCACGTACCGAGCGGGTTTCCGGGCAGCTGCCAGCCGGCAGCACATCGACGAACGGCTCGCCGGCAAAGCGCTGCTCGAATAGCTGCTGGAAATCCACATCACGGCCTTCCGGCTTCAGGCGGGCATAGATGGTGGAGTGAATGCCACGGATCATCGGCGTCAGGTGCGGCACGAAGGTCAGCCTCACCGGTGCACCGTGAATGGCAGACAGCCCTTGCTCGATTTCCGGGCTGTGGCGGTGGCCCTTCACGCCGTACGCCTTGAAGTTGTCGCCGGCTTCGGCAAACAGGGTGCCTACTTCGGCCTTGCGGCCGGCGCCGGACACGCCGGACTTGCAGTCGGCGATCAGGGTATCGGTTTCGATGTACTGCTTGCCCCCTTCCAGCAGCGGCAACAGGCCCAGCTGTACCGAAGTCGGGTAGCAACCGGCCATGCCGATCAGACGCGCTTGCTTGATGGCATCGCGGTTGACTTCGGGCAGGCCGTAGACCGCTTCGGCCAACAGGTCGGTGCAGCTGTGCTCCATCGCGTACCACTTGGCGAATACGGCCGGGTCTTTCAGACGGAAGTCGGCCGCCAGGTCGATCACCTTCACGCCGGCTTCCAGCAGCTCGCGTGCCTGGGCCATGGCCACGCCGTGCGGGGTGGCAAAGAACACCACGTCGCACGCCTTCAGGTCGGTCTCGTCCGGCGTGCTGAACGCCACGTCAACGCGGCCACGCAGGCTGGGGAACATCTCGGCCACTTTCATGCCGGCTTCCTTGCGCGACGTTACCGCCACCACTTCAGCACCCGGATGGTTGGCCAACAAACGCAACAGCTCAACACCGGTGTAACCGGTACCGCCGACAATGCCCACCTTGATCATGCCAGGCTCCTCTGGATATAAAAAAATGTCGCAAAGGCGACATGGTAAGGAGTGCTGCAGCGCAATGCAACCAGCAAAACAACGCGGGTCAGCTGCTGCCAAGCAGGGCTTTTCTGGCTAGGCAAGACAGCCGGCATTGCGGCCAACCTTGGCAGATAACACCCGCACCAAAAGAAAAAAGCCACCGCGAACGGTGGCTTTTTTTGTCTCGCAACAAGCAGATTAACGCTTGGAGAACTGCTTGCGACGACGGGCTTTGCGCAGACCCACTTTTTTACGTTCCACTTCACGGGCATCGCGGGTAACGAAGCCGGCGTGGGACAGGGTCGGTTTCAGCTCGGCGCTGAAGTCGATCAGGGCACGAGTAATGCCGTGACGGATAGCACCAGCTTGGCCAGTTTCGCCACCGCCGTTCACGTTAACCATGATGTCGAAAGACTCCAGGTGTTCGGTGATTTGCAGCGGTTGACGGATTACCATGCGACCGGTTTCGCGAGCGAAATACTGGTCAACAGGTTTGCCGTTAACGATGATCTGGCCGGAGCCTTTTTGCATGAACACACGAGCTACGGAGCTCTTGCGACGGCCGGTACCGTAGTAGTATTTACCGTTCATCTATACTTGCCTCGAATCAGAAGTCCAGCACTTTCGGCTGTTGGGCGGCGTGCGGGTGCTCGGTGCCGGCGTATACCTTGAGCTTCTTGATCATGGCGTAGCCCAGCGGACCCTTCGGCAGCATACCTTTAACGGCTTTCTCCAGAACACGCTCCGGGAACTGGTTTTGCAGTTCGGTGAAGTTGCGTTCGTAGATACCGCCCGGGTAGCCGGAGTGACGGTAGTACTTCTTGTCCAGTGCTTTGTTACCGGTAACGCGCAGTTTTTCGGCGTTAACGACAACGATGTAGTCACCGGTATCAACGTGCGGAGTGAACTCCGGCTTGTGCTTGCCGCGCAGACGACGAGCGATTTCGGCAGCGAGACGGCCCAACACCTTGTCTTCGGCGTCGACCACGAACCACTCGCGCTTTACCTCATGCGGCTTGGCAGAAAAGGTCTTCATGGAACTCTTCCATCGTAATTCTTGAAAGTTCCGGATTCTATTACAGCAACACTTTACTGTCAAACCTAAGTCACGATTCAAGGCCTTGTCGGGCAAGGAGAAACCGTTTTTGTCTCATCTGTCTGCAAAAGGCAAAAAAAGAGCGCAATCGGGCTTGCCTGATTGCGCCAAGTTCCACCTATAGAAGGAGGATGGAGGAGACAACACCAAAACGCACACTTTCACGCAACGTCCTGATGTAGTTTGATTATGGAATTGCCATCGGTGCTTGGCAAGGCAATTTTGTGCATTGCATCAAAAATTGTCGGCCTGACGCTACAATCCCGATGCAATGCACAAAAGCAGGGCAGCTTTACAGCTTCAGCGCGGTTTCCAGCGCGATGTCCATCATGTCGCGGAAGGTAGTCTGGCGCGCCTCGGCGTCGACCGCCTCGCCGGTCGGGATCACGTCCGACACGGTGACGATGCCCAGCGCCCGGGCGCCGTACTGCGCGGCCACGCCGTAAATGCCGGCAATTTCCATCTCCACGGCATTCACGTTCATCGATTTCAGCGTATCCAGCAGCTGCGGCTGCACGCCGTAGAACAGGTCGGCGGAGAACACATTGCCCACGTGTACCTTCTTGCCCAGCTCGGCGGCGGTATCTACCGCGGTGCGCAGCACCTCGAAATCAGCAATGGCGGCGTAATCGTGGTCCAGGAAGCGCATGCGGTTGACCTTGCTGTCGGTGCAGGCGCCCATGGCGATGACGATATCGCGCAGGCCCAGGCGGGCCGCGTCGACCGAGCCGCAGGAACCGATGCGGATGATGGTCTTGACGCCGAAATCCTTGATCAGCTCGGTGGTGTAGATGCTGGCCGACGGAATACCCATACCGTGCGCCATCACCGACAGGCGCTTGCCCTTGTAGGTGCCGGTGTAGCCGAACACATTGCGCACGCTGGTCACCTGTACGGCGTTTTCCAGGTAGGTGTCAGCAATCAGTTTGGCGCGCAGCGGGTCGCCCGGCATCAGCACGATGTCAGCGAAGTCGCCGCGTTCGGCGCCAATATGCGGTGTAGCCATGTCAATCTCCCAAATAATGATCGCGGCAGCCGGCCGATACACGGATAAGCGTGAACCTGCCACGCCGGAACGGTGCTCTGCCCGCTGCCGGAGATGGTGTGGCGGCCAACACGTCCGTTCCGGTGCGTGTATGTTGGCCGCAGTCAAATGCTTGCCGGGCTCAGCCCAGGAAGGCGGTGCCGTAATCCATGGCCGGCAGGCCCAGCCAGCTGGCCACGCTCTGGCCGATATCGGCAAAGGTGGCGCGCTCGCCCAGGCTGCCGGGCTTTACCTGCTTGCCGTAGCACAGCACCGGAATATGCTCGCGGGTGTGGTCGCTACCGGGCCAGGTGGGGTCGCAGCCGTGGTCGGCGGTGAGGATCACGATATCGTCGTCGCCCATGGCGGCCAGCAGCTCGGGCAGGCGGGCGTCGAACTGTTCCAGCGCGCGGGCGTAGCCGGCGACATCACGGCGGTGGCCGTAGCTGGAATCGAAATCGACAAAATTGGTGAAGATGATGCTGTTACCCGGCGTGGTCTTCAGCGCGGCCAGCGTGGTATCCCACAGCTCGTCCAGGCCGGTGGCCTTGTATTTCTGCGTAATGCCGACGTGGGCGTAGATATCGGCGATCTTGCCCACCGACACCACCTCGCCGCCGGCTTCGGCCAGCTTCTGCAGCACGGTAGGCGCTGGCGGCTCGACAGCCAGGTCCTTGCGGTTGCCGGTACGGCTGAACTGGCCCTTGCCGCTGCCGACAAACGGGCGCGCAATCACGCGCCCGATGTTGTACGGGCCCAGCGCCTCGCGCGCAATGCGACACAGTTCGTACAGACGCTCAAGGCCGAAGCTTTCCTCATGGCAGGCGATCTGGAATACCGAGTCGGCCGAGGTGTAGAAAATGGGCTTGCCGCTGGCCATGTGCTCTTCGCCCAGGCGGTCGAGGATCTCGGTGCCGCTAGCGTGGCAGTTGCCCAGGTAGCCCGGCAGGCCAGCCTTGGCCACCAGTTCGTCCAGCAGCGCCTGCGGGAAGCTGTTTTGCTTGTCGTGGAAGTAACCCCAGTCGAACAGCACCGGCACGCCGGCGATTTCCCAGTGGCCAGACGGGGTGTCCTTGCCACTGGACAGCTCGCGGGCGTAGCCGTAAGCCGCTACCGGCGCAGCCGGGTCCATGCCCTCGGGGAAGTAGCCGGACGACAGCTCACAGGCGTGGCCCAGCCCCAGACGGGACAGGTTGGGCAGCTGCAGCGGGCCGCTGCGGCCAACGTTGGCCGCGCCGCTGGCGGCGGCACGGGCGATACTGCCCAGCGTATTGCTGCCTACATCGCCAAACTTGTCGGCGTCGGCACTGGCGCCGATGCCCAGCGAATCCAGTACCAGAATGATGGCGCGTCGGTTTGTCATGGTGTTGCCTCTTCGTGTGGGTGACGCGGGGCATGGCCCGCGCTTTGTCTGTGTTTTTAGCACGCTGGCGGCGGCAAGGACAGTGCCTGCCGGGCCAGGGTGCCTCAAATGAAAAAGGTTGGCCGCATTGCTGCGGCCAACCTTGCAGGGCTCAAATAGCCCTTGGCGCCGCTAACAAAATCTCGCAACGCACCTGAGCCAAGGCGCGCCGACGAAGACAGTACAAGTAGTACGGCAAGGAGGCGCAACGCAGGATCAGGGGTTTTGTTGGCGGCGCTTAGTAGCCGCTGTGCTGGGTGATTACCCCGCCCTGCACTACCGCCTGCAAATTGGCCAGCAAGCCGGAGGCGCCAAAGCGGAAGTGTGCCGGCGTCAGCCACGCCGCGCCCATGATGTCGGTGGCTAACTGCAGGTAAACCACGGCATCGTCCAGCGTGCGTACGCCGCCCGCCGCCTTGAAGCCGCAGGGACGGCCGCTGTCGCGGATGGCCTGCAGCATGATGGCCGCCGCCTCCGGCGTGGCGTTCACCGCCACCTTGCCGGTGGAGGTTTTCAGGAAGTCGGCACCGGCGGCCAGCGCAATGTCGCTGGCCTGACGGATCAGCGCCGGCGTGGCCAGCTCGCCGCTTTCAATGATCACCTTCAGCAGTTTGTCGCCGCAGGCGGCTTTGCACGCCGACACCAGCTCGCGGCCAACATCTGCGTTGCCGGCCTGCAACGCACGCCACGGAAACACCACGTCTACCTCGTCGGCACCGTAAGCGATAGCCGCGCGGGTTTCGGCAAGCGCAATCGCCGCGTCGTCATCGCCATGCGGAAAGTTGGTGACGGTGGCGATGCGCACGCTGCCGGCACCGGCACGCTCCAGCGCACGGCGCGCGTGCGGCACAAAACGCGGGTACACGCATACTGCGGCCACCTGGCCGGCGTCGCTACGCGCGTTGGCGCACAGCGCCTCGATACTGGCGGCGGTGTCGCCGTCGTTGAGCGAAGTCAGGTCCATCAGCGACAGCGCCAGCTGCGCCTGCAATGTCGGGTCTTGCATGATGCACTCGGATAACAGTGATTGCAGGCCCATCCCGGGCCCGGCGCCAGCAGGCAGGCTGCCGACGAGAACACGCGGCGCGGCCAACGTTGGCCGCCGCCGCTTAGACGCGACGCGCTTCGTGCACGCCGCGCACCTCCATGATGTGGGCCAACACGCGGCTGATATCGCGCACCTGGCGCACCTCCACGGTAAAGCGCAGCTTGGCTTTCTGCGCCCGCGACAGCGTGTTGACGCCGATCACGTTCAGTTTTTCGCGCGAGAACACGTCGGAAATATCGCGCAGCAGGCCGGAGCGATCCAGCGCGTGGATTTCCAGATCAATCGGGAACACGCTGCTCTTCTGCTCGCCCCAGTCGGCGGCGATCAGCCGCTCCGGCGCTTCCGCCGACAAACGCTTCAGGGTGATGCAGTTGCTGCGGTGGATGGAGATGCCACGGCCACGGGTCACAAAGCCGGCCACGCTGTCCGGCGGCGCCGGCTTGCAGCATTTGGCCAGGATGGTCATCAGGTTGCCGACGCCCTCGATCAGCACACCGCCGGAATCGTGGCCGCCACGGCTGCGGCGTACCAGGTCTTCCGGCGCCACCTCCAGCGGTTGCTGCGGGGCAAAGCTTTCGATGGCGTTGCTGATGGCGCGGGTGCCCAGCTCGCCGTGGCCCAGCGCGGCGTACAGCTCGTCCATGCGCGAGAAGCCCAACTTGTCGGCAATCTGCGCCAGGCTGGGTTGCACGTGCTGGTGGCGGGACAGCTCGCGCTCGAACAGCTGGCGGCCGGTCTCGCGCACCACGTCGGCGTTTTGCTGGCGCACGTACTGGCGGATCTTGGCGATGGCGCGGTGGCTCTTCACCCAGCCTTCGTGCAGCCAGTTGACCGACGGGCCGCCCTCTTTCGCGGTAAGGATCTCCACCCGCTGCCCGTTTTGCAGCGGGGTGGACAGCGGCACGATATGGCCTTCCACCTTGGCACCGCGGCAACGGTGGCCGAGGTCGGTATGCAGGCTGTAGGCAAAGTCGATCGGCGTGGCGCCGTACGGCAAGGCCAGTACCCTGCCCTGCGGTGTCAGCACGTAGATGGTGTCGGAGAACAGCTCGGTCTTGAAGGCGTCGGCCAGGTCGCTGCGGTCGGAGTCTGACATGTCCTCGCGCCAGTCCAGCAGCTGGCGCAGCCAGGAGATTTTCTCTTCGTACTGCGCGTCGCCCTTGCCGCCTTCCTTGTAGCGCCAGTGCGCGGCCACGCCGAATTCGGCGTGCTCGTGCATTTCGAAGGTGCGGATCTGCACCTCCACACCGCGCCCTTCCGGGCCGATGACGGCGGTGTGCAGGCTGCGATAATCGTTGGCCTTGGGGTTGCTGATGTAGTCGTCGAACTCGCCCGGAATCGGCTGCCACATACTGTGGATCAGGCCCAGCACGGTGTAGCAGTCTTGCAGGCGCTCCACCAGGATGCGTACGGCGCGGATGTCGTAAAGCTCGGAGAAGTCGAGCTTCTTTTTCTTCATCTTCTTCCAGATGGAATAGATGTGCTTGGGCCGGCCGGCCACATCGCCCTTGATGCCGGCTTTCTTCAGCTCGCCGCGCAAGATGTCCAGCACGCGCTCGATATAGTCGATGCGCTCCAGCCGGCGCTCGTCCAGCAGCTTGGCGATCTTCTTGTAGTTGTCCGGCTCGGTGTGGCGGAAGCCCAGGTCTTCCAGCTCCCACTTGATCTGCCATACGCCCAGGCGGTTGGCCAGCGGCGCAAACAGGTCCAGCGTTTCTTGCGCAATCTGGCGGCGCAGGCCGGTGTCGGCCACCTGCGACAGGTAGTGCATGGTCTGCGTGCGCCACGCCAGCTTGATCAGCACCACACGGATGTCGGCCACCATCGCCAGCAGCATCTTGCGCATGGTTTCGGCCTGGCGGGCGCGGTCGTCCGGGGTGGCCAGCTTGTCCAGCCGCGCCACTTCGGTGAGGCGGCGCACGCGGTTGCCGCCCTCAACCAGCGTCAGCACGGTGCGGTTGAACGCTTGCGGCAGCCACTCCTGCCAATCTTCGCGGTAGTCGGGCACGGCAAACAGCAAGGTGGCGGCGATGGCGTCGGGCAGCAGGTTCAGGTCGGCCACGATGGCGGCGGCGGCTACCGCATGGCTGAACACATCCTCGCCGGTATGCGGCAGCTTCTTGCCGGCGTACAGCTCGCGGGCGGCGTCGAAGGCGCGTTGCAGCATGGCGCGCTCGGCGTCAGTCAGCGCGGCGGACAGCTGGGCCAGCCATACCGCCGGATCGGCGGCGTCGGCCAGGGTATCGGCGACGGAACGTACTACGGAAACCATCTTTCAATTCACCTTGCGGCCTGGCCGCGTCAGGGTTGGGCTAAGCGGGTGCCGCTTGCGGGCGCCTTGCGCGGCAGCCCGGGGCGACACGGTCAATCAGCGCAGGCCTTGGGCCTGCAACAACAATTTGCGCACCGGCGCCGGCACGCCGGCGTCCACAGCCTCGGCCAGCGGCAGCCATTGCCAGCCGTCGTCGTGACAGGCGCTACCCGCCAGGCTTTGCAACTGCACCAGCTGCGGGGTAATGGTGAGGCGGAAATGGGTGAAAACATGCACCATTTCCGGCCACGCTGGCAACAGTTCGCCATCGGCGTTGGCCGCCAGCCAGTCGTCTACCGCCAGCGTGCTGTCGAACTCCGGCAGGCTCAGCAAACCGCCCCAAATACCGGAAGGTGGCCGCCGCTGCAACAACACCTGCCCCTGGTACAGCGCCAGCAACATCACGGTTTCGCGCTGCGGCACAGCCTTGCGCGGCTTGCGCTGCGGCAGCTCGGCGGTTCGCCCGCTGTTGGCCGCCACACAGCCGTCCAGCATCGGGCATGCAGTACAGGCCGGTTTGCTGCGGGTACAGACGGTGGCGCCCAGGTCCATCAGGCCTTGGGTATAAGCCTGCATATCGGCCGCCGCGGCCGGCGTCAGCCGCTCGGCCAGCTGCCACATGCCGGTTTCCACTGCCTTGTCGCCGGGGTAGCCCTCCACGCCGAAGCAGCGCGCCAGCACGCGTTTGACATTACCGTCCAGAATGGTTTCGCGCTGGCCAAAGGCAAACGCGGCAATCGCCGCTGCGGTGGAACGCCCCACGCCGGGCAGGCGTTCGATGTCTGCCCGCTGCTGCGGGAACGCACCGCCAAATTCCTGCATCACCATCTGCGCCGCCTTGTGCAGGTTGCGGGCACGGGTGTAGTAGCCGAGGCCGCTCCACAGCGCCAGCACGTCGTCCACCGGGGCGGCGGCCAACGTGGCCAGGTCCGGGAAACGCGCCAGAAAGCGCGGGTAGTAGCCCAGCACCGTCGCCACCTGGGTCTGCTGCAGCATGATCTCGGACAACCATACCTTGTACGGGTCGCTAACCTGCCACGGCAGGCCATGCCGGCCAAACTGGCGCTGCCATGCCACCAGGCGCGCCGCAAACTGCTTTTCGAGCGTTGCCACTGCGTATGCCATTCAAAATCGAACCGGCCATGTTAAACCAAAGCGCAGCGAGCACCAAGCAGGCCAGGCCCGAATAGGCTAGAATGGTGGATTGATTTCAAAGGATTACCGCACGATGTCCACTTTCCGTTCCCGACAGCGCGCCGCGCAACGCCGCCAGCCCACTTCGTTTGCCGAGCGCAACGCACCACCTGCCGGGAATGACGCACCGCCAGCTGGCCAGGCCGGCCATAACTCCCGTTTTGGCAATGACAGCCGCGGCTTCGACAAACCGCGTGACGGCAACTTCGCCCCGCGTGGCGAGCGTCGCGAAGGTGGCTTCCAGCGCGAAGAACGCAGCTTCGACAAACCGCGCTCCGGCGGCGACAAACCGCGTGATGGCAATTTCGCTCCGCGTGGCGAACGTCGTGAAGGCGGCTTCCAGCGCGACGAGCGCAGCTTCGACAAGCCGCGCTTCGGCGGCGACAAACCGCGTGACGGCAACTTCGCCCCGCGTGGCGAGCGTCGCGAAGGCGGCTTCCAGCGCGAAGAGCGCAGCTTCGACAAGCCGCGTTTTGGCGGCGACAAAGCGCGTGACGGCAATTTCGCCCCGCGCGGCGAGCGTCGTGAAGGTGGCTTCCAGCGCGAAGAGCGCAGCTTCGACAAGCCGCGCTTTGGCGGCGACAAACCGCGCGACGGCAATTTCGCTCCGCGTGGCGAGCGTCGTGAAGGTGGCTTCCAGCGTGAAGAACGCAGCTTCGACAAACCGCGCTTTGGCGGCGACAAACCGCGTGATGGCAACTTCGCCCCGCGTGGCGAGCGTCGCGAAGGTGGTTTCCAGCGCGAAGAGCGCAGCTTCGACAAGCCGCGCTTCGGTAGCGACAAACCGCGCGACGGCAACTTCGCCCCGCGTGGCGAGCGTCGCGAGGGTGGCTTCCAGCGCGAAGAACGCAGCTTCGACAAACCACGCTTCGGCGGCGACAAACCGCGCGACGGCAACTTCGCCCCGCGTGGCGAGCGTCGCGAAGGTGGTTTCCAGCGCGAAGAGCGCAGCTTCGACAAGCCGCGCTTCGGTAGCGACAAACCGCGCGACGGCAACTTCGCCCCGCGCGGCGAGCGTCGTGAAGGCGGTTTCCAGCGCGAAGAGCGTAGCTTCGACAAGCCGCGCTTTGGTAGCGACAAGAGTCGTGATGGCAATTTCGCCCCGCGTGGAGAAAGCCAGGGCGACAACCACATGCAGCGTAGCGAGGGCCACGCCCCGCGCGGCGATCATGGCCTGGATAAACCGCGCACCCTGTTTGGTGGCAAATCGTTTGCACCGGCAGCGGATACTGCGGCCCCTGCGCCAGCCGAACGTCCGCAAAAGACCTACACCCGCGACCGCGTTGCCGGTCGTGGTGGCAAGGCTCACCCGGACTACGTGGCACCGCCAAGCCAGGAGACGCCGGATACCCCTGCCCAACCCGCTTCTAGCCAGGCACCGCGTACCGGCTTTCTGAAGCGCGTTGGTGATACCCCCACTGCACCGCAAGCCGAGCGCCAAGAAGGCGGCTTCCAGCGCGAAGAACGCAGCTTCGACAAACCTCGCTTTGGCGGCGAGCGTCGCGAGGGCGGCTTCCAGCGTGAAGAACGCAGCTTCGACAAACCGCGCTTCGGCGGCGAGCGTCGCGAAGGCGGCTTCCAGCGCGAAGAGCGCAGCTTCGACAAACCGCGCTTCGGTGGCGAGCGTCGCGAAGGCGGCTTCCAGCGCGAAGAACGCAGCTTCGACAAACCACGCTTCGGCGCCGAGCGTCGTGAAGGTGGCTTCCAGCGTGAAGAACGCAGCTTCGACAAACCACGCTTCGGCGGCGAGCGTCGTGAAGGTGGCTTCCAGCGTGAAGAACGCAGCTTCGACAAACCGCGCTTCGGCGGCGAGCAGCGTGAAGCGCGCGGCGAGCATCCGCGTCAACACGGCGGGGACAAGGTTGGCCGCACACCGTTCGTGAAAGCGCAACCGCGCAGCCTGAAAGCCGGCGAGTTTGCGCTGTTTGCCAGTTGCCCGCGTGGCCTGGAAAAGATTCTGGCCGACGAGATTACCCAGCAAGGCGGCACCGAGCTGCAGCTCACCGACGGTGGCGTGGCCTTCACCGGCAACCGCGAAGTGATGATGCGCGTGAACCTGCACTCGCGCACCGCCAGCCGCTTGCTGATGCAGCTGGCGATAGGTAGCTACCGCGACGAACGCGACATCTATAACCTGGCCCGTGGCATCGACTGGCCGGCGCTGTTCGACGTTGGCTGCACCATCAAGGTAAAAACCGACGGCCATGCCCGCCTGAAGAGCATCGATTACGTGTCGCTGGTAGTAAAAGACGCCATCTGCGACCGCTTCCGCGAGCTGGGCGGCGAGCGCCCTAGCGTCGATACCCGCACCCCGGACATGCGCATCCGCGTATTCCTGTCCGGCTTTGATATCCAGATCTATCTGGATACCAGCGGCGAAGCCCTGTTCAAGCGCGGCTGGCGCGAAGAAACCGGCGAGGCCCCGCTGCGTGAAAACCTGGCGGCCGGCATCCTGCTGCTGGCTGGCTACAACGGCACCCAGCCGCTGCTGGACCCGATGTGCGGTAGCGGCACCTTCCTGGTGGAAGCTGCCGACATCGCGCTGAACCGCGCCCCAGGCCGCGATCGCCGCTTCGCCTTCGAGCTGCTGAAAGACCACAACGACCTGCTGTGGCACAGCATCAAGAACGATGCCGAGCTGGCGAGCCGCCAACTCGACACCCTGCCGCTGTTCGGTAACGACCGCTCAGCGCAGATGGTAGACATCGCCCGCCGCAACCTGGAACGCGTTGGTATCGACCATCTGGTTACCCTCAGCGCCGGCGACGCCACCGCGCTCACCGCCCCGGCGGCCAGCGGCCTGATCGTGTGTAACCCGCCTTACGGTGTCCGCCTGGACGAACAGGAAAGCCTGGCCGAACTGTACCCCCTGCTGGCCACCTGGCTGAAGCGCCAGTTTGCCGGCTGGACCGCGCACCTGATGACCGCCGATAGCCGCCTGCCGGGCCTGATGCGCCTGGCAGCAGATACCCGCCCGATGCTGTACAACGGCGCACTGGAATGCCGCGTTTATGGCTTTACCCTGGTAGAAGGTTCCAACCGCAAGGACAAACACGACACAAGCGGTCAGTAATCCGACACCTGGTCTTGGCAAACGGCGGCGGCGTGACATAATCACGCCCTACCGCCAACTGCCCTCTGTACCGGGCACCCGCATAGACAAAAGGCCTTACGCTCCGCGCAAGGCCTTTATTGCTGCCTGCGGCCAACCTTGGCCAGCCTGACTGACCGGACTAAGGTTGGCCGCGACAGCAGTTGTTTTTTATCGAACATCGCGTAGTGTAAAACTTATGGATACCTCTTTCCTGTCCGCCACCATCCTGCTGATCCTGATTACCGATCCGCTGGGAAACATCCCCCTGTTCATCGCCGCGCTGAAACAGGTGAAGCCGGAACGCCGCCGCAAGGTCGTGTTCCGTGAATGCTTCATTGCCTTCACTGTCCTGCTGACCTTCATGTTCTTTGGCAAAGGCTTTCTGGAGCTGATGCACCTGACCGACGAAAGCCTACGCGTAGCCGGCGGCGTCATCCTGTTCCTGATCGCCATCAAGATGATTTTCCCTGGTGAAGGCAGCGTATTCGGTGGCGACAAGATGCAGGGCGAGCCCTTCATCGTACCTATTGCCGTCCCGCTGATCGCCGGCCCCTCCGCGATGGCTACCGTACTGCTGATGTCCACCCGTGAACCCGACCGCATGCTGGAATGGATTGGCGCCCTGACGCTGACCATGCTGGTAACACTGCTGGTCTTCCTGTTCTCCGGCAAGATCCACCGCGCGCTGGGCGAACAAGCCATCACCGCACTGGAACGCCTGATGGGCCTGGTACTGACCGCCATTTCCATTGAAATGCTGCTTGGCGGCGTAGCTGCCTACATCAAAAAACTGGCGTAAAAAAATCGCCCCGAGGGGCAATGCCAGTCAGTTAAGCGAATATGCTTGGCCTTCAAGTAGGAGAGCGTGAGTGAAGCGCCCCATCCCGTTGGCGCGAGCCGGTCAAAATGGTGCGCCCCAGGTTTTAAGACGCCGATTTGTTTGAGTCCCGAGCCGTTAGCGAGGGGCGAGTTCGGCGGCGCCTGGGGCGTGCCATTTTGGACGGGGTTTCGAGCAGCCCCGGGTTGCGGGGGAATGAAAAGGGGGCGGCAATCCGCCCCCTTTCCCGTCTGCCGGGCGGAACCGGCATCTAATTGTAATGACCCAGCCCTTTCTGCACAGATCAGGCTACTAATTGATACGCCATCGCCGGCGTCTTCATCCCCAAAGCTTGGTGCGGGCGCCGGTGGTTGTAGAACCCGATCCAGTCGGCAAT
>NZ_JBKBHK010000009.1:0-122613 GCF_046297735.1 Vogesella sp. | reverse complement strand
CAATGGGAGGATTGTTCTAGGCCGTGGCGCAGCCTGGCTGTGCCAATACCCTAGCGAAGCGACCAGCGCGGCGGGTGACAAAAGCGGCGTGAAAATGTGCCAAAATGCGCGCGACGCTACATCCGGCCGCAATGCCAGTCAGTTAACGCTGACTGGCATTTTTTTGGTTTGGGGGGTTTGTTGCGTTGAAGTACGCTAGTGTGTCCGCTCTGCGGACGATGATTAGATGCCGGTTCCGCCCGGCAGACGGGAAAGGGGGCGGATTGCCGCCCCCTTTTCATTCCCCCGCAACCCGGGGCTGCTCGAAACCCCGGTCAGAATGGCACGCCCCAGGCGCCGCCGAACTCGCCCCTCGCTAACGGCTCGGGGCTCAAACAAATCGGCGTCTTAAAACCTGGGGCGATCCATTTTGACCGGCTCGCGCCAACGGGATGGGGTGCTTCACTCACGTCCTGCCACTTGAAAACCAAGCATATCCGCCTAACTGACTGGCATTAAGCGCCGGCTGGGTTTTTTACGTGTTGGCAACACAACAAGGGCGGCCACGCGTGGCCGCCCTTGCGCCTTACATCCAGCTATCAAGCCGGCAAATACGGCAACACCGGCTGCAGCACGATAACGGCAAACAGCGCCGCCACCACATCGTCCAGCATCACGCCGAAGCCGCCGTGCACGCGGGCGTCCAGCCAGCGTATCGGCCACGGCTTGACGATATCGAACACGCGGAACGCCAACAGAGCGGCCAACCACGCCAGCGGCGTTGCCGGCACTGCCGCCAGCACCAGCAACATGGCCACGATTTCGTCCCACACGATGTGGCCGCTATCGGCCACACCCAACGCGCGGCCGGTAACGTCGCACACCCACACCCCCAGCACAAACAGCGGCAACGCCAGCCAGGCCAGCATCACGCCGTGCACACCGGCCAAGTGCAAACCCGCTGCCAGCGGCAAGGCGGCAATGCTGCCCCAGGTACCCGGCGCCGGGGTAATCAAGCCGCTGCCAAAACCCAGCGCCAGAAAGTGTGCCGGGTGGCGCAGCAAAAAGCGCACGTCCGGCTTAGGCAAAGTGGTCATAACCCAACCTTTCCAGCGTGATGGCCTGGCCGCCGGCATCCAGCAGCCGCAAACCGCTACCGGCCACAATGCGGCCAACCTTGCTCACCGCCACCCCCACCGCGGCAGCAGCCGCCTCCACCGCCACCGCTTGCGCCGGCGCGGCGGTAAAGCACAGCTCGTAATCGTCCCCCCCGGCGGCAATGGCCGGCAGCCAGCGCGCGCGTTCGGCCGCCAGCTGCGGGTGCGTCGGCAACGCTGCCGCCCACACCTCGGCGCCGACGCCGGAGCGCGCCAGGATATGCGACAAGTCCGCCGCAAAGCCGTCGGACACGTCCAGCGCCGCGTGCGCCACACCCAGCAAGGCGCGCCCCAGCGCCACCCGCGGCTGCGGGCGCTCCAGCTTGCGCAGACAATCGTCCGGCAACGCCAAACTGGCGCCCGACAAACGCTGCTGCAGCGCCGCCGCCGCCAGACCCAGCTGGCCGGACACCCAGATATCGTCGCCCGGCTGCGCGGCGTCGCGGCGCAAGGCCTGGCCGTGCGGCGTTTCGCCAAAGATGGTCACCGATAGCGTCAGCGGGCCACGGGTGGTATCGCCCCCCACTACACTAACGCCGTGCTCGGCCGCCAGGCCAAAGAAGCCACGCGCAAACGCAGCCGCCCAAGCGGCATCCAGCACCGGCAACGCCAGCGCCAGCGTTACCCAGCGCGGCGTGGCGCCCATCGCCGCCATATCGGACAAATTCACCGCCAGCGCCTTGTGCCCCAGCGCTTCGGGGCAGACATCGGCAAAGAAATGGCGGTTTTCCACCAGCATGTCGGTGGACACGTGCAAGTCGCACCCCGGGGTTGGCCGCACGATGGCCGCATCGTCCCCCACACCCAGCACCGCATTGGGTGCGGCGCGGGTGAAATGCTGCCGGATCAAATCAAATTCGGTCATGCCGTCATCACCACACTGGGCCGCAAGCCTGCTTGCGGCCAACCTTGAACAACCCTGCCCCACCCTCACCCGGACAACACCGTAGCCCGGATAAGCCGCAGGCGCATCCGGGGAAACAGCAAGCCACTGCCGCATCCGGCGGAACAAACCCACACCCGGACAACACCGTAGCCCGGATAAGCCGCAGGCGCATCCGGGGAGACCTCAAGCCACAGCCACACGCCACGAGCAAGGCAATAAAAAAGCCCGGCTAAACCGGGCTCTGGCAACACAGCCCGCAGGCTGCGCGAATCAGTCCGCCTGGCGGCGGCTGCGGATGGCCTGGACTTCTTCCTGGCGCACGTCGGCCGCCAGCTTGTCCAGCACGCCGTTGACGAACTTGTGGCCGTCGGTGCCGCCGAAGGTCTTGGCGATTTCGATGGCTTCGTTGATGATCACCGGGCACGGCGTCTGCGGGTGCGATACCAGCTCGAAAGCCGCCATCAGCATCACCGAACGCTCTACCGGGCTCACTTCGCTGGCGTCGCGCTCGTAGTACGGCACCAGGTATTTGGACAGCTCGGCGTGGTCGCGCAGGACACCGTACAGGATCTCGCGGAACAGCGCTTCGTCAGCCTTGGCGAAGTAATCGTTTTCACGCAGGTGCTTTTCGATCAGCGATGCCGGGCGGTCGGCATTCAGCTGCCACTCGTAGATGCCTTGAACGGCATACTCGCGGGCGCGGCGGCGGGCAGTTTTCATTTACAGCTTCCTTGTAACTAAAGAACGTACGCGGCTTGCAATCAGCCGCGCAGGGCCTTGTGCAGATTCACCATCTCCACGGCCACCTGGGCGGCTTCGCGGCCCTTCACCGACATGCGCACTTCGGCTTGCTCGTCGGTTTCGGTGGTGAGGATGGCGTTGGCAATCGGAATGCCGGCATCCAGGCCAACGCGGGTGATGCCCGCGCCGGATTCGTTGGATACCAGCTCGAAGTGATAGGTCTCGCCGCGGATCACCGCGCCCAGCGCGATCAGCGCGTCAAAGCGGCCGGTTTTTGCCATGGTTTGCAGCACCAGCGGGGCCTCCAGCGCGCCCGGCACAGTAGCCAGGGTCACGTCGGCGGGGGCCACGCCCAGCGCTTGCAGCTCGGCCAGGCAGGCATCGCGCAGACCGTGGCAAACCAGTTCGTTGAAGCGGCACATAACGACGCCGATCTTCATCCCCTTGCCGGAGAGGTCGGGAGCGATACGGTTTACTTGGTCCAGCATGCGGTTCTCCTTGCGGCGACAGCCAAATCGGTAAAGGGCGACATTTTAATCCAAATCGACGTGCACGTGTTCAGGTTGCACGAAGCCGGTCACTTCCAGACCGAAGCCAGTCATCGACGGCAGGTTCACCGGCGACGCCATCAGCTTCATCTTGCCTACGCCCAGCGCGCGCAGCATCTGGGCGCCAATACCGAAGGTCTTGCTATCCCAGCGCTGGCGCGGGCCTTTTTCGGCCTTGTCAGGCAACGCACGGCCCAGCAGGTCTTCGCCGGATTCCGGGCGATGCAGCAGGATCACCACGCCGCAACCGCGCTCGCTGATTTCTTCCAGCGCATGCGGAATGGTCCAGCTGTGCTTGCCGGACAGCGGGTCCAGCAGGTCCATCACCGACAGCGGCTCGTGCACACGCACCAGCGTTTCCTTGTCGGCACGCGGTTGGCCGCACACCAGCGCCAGGTGGGTGGCGCGGGTCAGCACGTCCTGGAACACGTGCAACTGGAAGGTGCCGAACGGGGTGTCGGCCAGACGCTGGCCCACCTGCGCCACAAAGCACTCGGTGCGGCTGCGGTAGTGGATGAGGTCGGCGATGGTGCCTACCTTCAGGTTGTGTTCCTTGGCGAACTCCAGCAGCTCCGGCAGACGCGCCATGGTGCCGTCGTCGTTCATGATCTCGCAGATTACCGACGCCGGCTCCAGCCCGGCCAGGCGCGACAGGTCGCAACCGGCTTCGGTATGGCCGGCACGCACCAGCACGCCGCCCTTTTGCGCTTTCAGCGGGAACACATGGCCCGGCTGCACGATGTCGGTGGGGCGGGCGTCGCGCGCCACCGCCACCAGCGTGGTGTGGGCGCGGTCGGCAGCGGAGATGCCGGTGGTCACGCCTTCAGCCGCCTCGATAGACACGGTGAAGTTGGTGCCGAAGCTGGTGCCGTTATTGGTGGCCATCATCGGCAGGTTCAGCTGTTTGCAGCGCTCTTCGGTCAGCGTCAGGCAGATCAGGCCGCGACCGTGCTTGGCCATGAAGTTGATGGCTTCCGGCGTCACGTGCTCGGCGGCCATCACCAGGTCGCCTTCGTTTTCGCGGTCTTCCGCATCCATCAACACCACCATCTTGCCGGCCTTGATGTCGGCAATGATTTCCTGGATCGGGGCAATGCTCATTGTGTCGTCCTTCCCGCACGCCTGCGGCGCGCCTGGCTGCTATGGAGCATGGCGCCGCGCGCCATGCAGGAGTAATTCATTTATAGATGGGGCTACCCGCCCGGCAATCAAGCGCCGCGTGCGGCCAATACACGCTCCACGGTATCGACGATGGCCTGGGTTTGCGGGTCGATCTCGATATTCACCACGTCGCCCACCTGGCGTACGCCCAACAACGTGCTCTGCAGTGTTTCGGGGATCAGGTTGACGCAGAAGCCGTCGTCACGCACGTCGCCGATGGTGAGGCTGCAACCGTCCACGCCGATATAGCCTTTTTTCAGCACGTACTTCATCAGCTCGCGCGGCAGCGTGAACCACAGCGTGCGGTTATCGGGGCTGGTCAGCACCTCACTCACCGCCGCGGTGCAGATGATGTGGCCGGACATGCTGTGGCCACCGATGTCGTCGCCAAAGCGGGCGGCGCGTTCCACGTTTACCGCATCGCCGGCCTGCAGGCGGCCCAGATTGGTCAGGCGCAGCGTTTCGGCGATCAGGTCGAAGCTCACCACGTCGCCGTCGATGGCGGTCACGGTCAGGCAGCAGCCGTTGTGCGCCACCGAGGCGCCGATCTGCAGCCCGGGCAGCAGCGCCGCTGGCAGGCGTACCTTGTGGGTACGGAACTGGTTTTTCTCTTCCACCGCCACCACGGTGGCCATGCCTTGCACGATACCGGTAAACATTCTGCGGGCTCCGCTTACATCCGAAAGCCAGATTGTACCGTGTTGCACTGCAAATACGAGGCGACAGGCGGCAAAAGGTTGGCCGCAAGGGCAGACGCGGCTTCTATGGCGAGCCCTTAATGCAGTACAATCGCCTGTTTTTCCGAATCTTTACCAGACGAGCATCCATGTCCGCCGAACTGACCCGCATTGCCGAAGAAGTTGCCAAGCGCCGCACCTTCGCCATCATTTCCCACCCTGACGCCGGTAAGACCACCCTCACCGAAAAACTGCTGCTGTTTTCGGGCGCCATCCAGATGGCCGGCACGGTAAAGGGCAAGAAAGGCGGCAAGTTCGCCACCTCCGACTGGATGGAAATCGAGAAGCAGCGCGGCATCTCGGTAGCGTCGTCGGTGATGCAGTTCGACTACCGCGAACACACCGTCAACCTGCTGGACACCCCGGGTCACCAGGACTTCTCGGAAGATACCTACCGCGTGCTCACCGCCGTGGACAGCGCACTGATGGTGATCGACGCCGCCAAGGGCGTGGAAGAGCAGACCATCAAGCTGCTGAACGTGTGCCGCTTGCGCGATACGCCGATCGTTACCTTCATGAACAAGTACGACCGTGAAGTGCGCGACAGCCTGGAGCTGCTGGACGAAGTGGAAAGCATCCTGAAGATCCGCTGCGCGCCGATTACCTGGCCAATCGGCATGGGCAAGACCTTCCGCGGCGTGTACAGCCTGCTGAACGACGAAGTCATCCTGTTCGAAGCCGGCAGCGAGAAGCTGGTGAGCGACATCGAAGTGATCAAGGGCATCGACAACCCGCGCCTGGACGAACTGTTCCCGCTGGAAATGGAACAGCTGCGTATGGAGATCGAACTGGTCAAGGGCGCTTCCAACGACTGGAACCTGGAAGAATTCCTGGCCGGCGAGCTGACCCCGGTGTTCTTCGGCTCCGCCATCAACAACTTCGGCGTACGCGAGATTCTGGACGCACTGATCAACTGGGCGCCGGCACCGCAACTGCGCGATGCCACCAGCCGTGACGTGGCGCCGGAAGAAGGCAAGTTCTCCGGCTTCGTGTTCAAGATCCAGGCCAATATGGACCCGAAACACCGCGACCGCATCGCCTTCCTGCGCGTGTGCTCCGGCCGTTTCGAGCGCGGCATGAAAATGAAGCACCTGCGCCTGAACCGTGACATCGCCGCCTCGTCGGTGGTGACCTTCATGTCGCACGACCGCGAAATCGTGGAAGAAGCGTTTGCCGGCGACATCATCGGCATCCCGAACCACGGCAATATCCAGATCGGCGACAGCTTCTCCGAAGGCGAAGACCTCACCTTTACCGGCATTCCGTTCTTTGCGCCGGAACTGTTCCGCAGCGTGCGCATCAAGAACCCGCTGAAGCTGAAGCAGCTGCAAAAAGGCTTGCAACAGCTGGGCGAAGAAGGCGCGGTACAGGTGTTCAAGCCGCACAGCGGCGGCGACCTGATCCTGGGTGCTGTGGGCGTGCTGCAGTTTGAAGTGGTGGCCAGCCGCCTGGCGGCCGAATACGGCGTGGACGCGGTGTTCGAGTCGTGCAGCATCTGGTCGGCACGCTGGTTCAGCTGCGACGACCGCAAGAAGCTGGACGAATTCACCAACGCGCTAGTGATGAACATCGCCACCGACGCTGGCGGCAACCTGGCCTACCTGGCGCCCAACCGCGTCAACCTGGCGTTGACGCAGGAACGCTGGCCGGACATCGTGTTCCACGAAACCCGTGAACACGCGGTGAAACTGAACGACTGATGACAGGAAGCCTCCCCATGCCCGCCTGGCTTGCCCCCATCTTGCAAAGCTACGGTGCCGACTTGTTGCGCTCGGCCGTGCTGGTGCTGGTGCTGTTGCTGGTGCACGCCAGCATCGTACGCACCATTGCGGCCAACCCGCAGGTGCCGGTAGATACGCGCCGGCGCTGGGCGATCAACGTACGCAACGCCATGATCATCATCGGGCTGGCAGGCTTCGTCATCATCTGGGCGCGCGAACTGCAAACCATCGCGCTGTCGATGGTGGCGTTCGCCGCCGCGCTGGTGGTGGCTACCAAGGAGCTGCTGATGTGTCTGGGCGGCGGCCTGGTGCGCTCCATCACCAATAGCTACGAGCTGGGCGACATTATCGAGATCGGCGGCATGCGCGGCCGGGTGCAGGACATCACCATGCTGGGCACCACGCTGATCGAAATCGGCCCGCGCCACGACTCGCACCAGCTTACCGGCAAGGCCGTCACCTTCCCCAACAGCCTGTTGCTGACCCAGTCGGTAGTACGCGAAAATTTCACCGGCGATTTCGTGATGCACATCGTCAACGTGCCGCTGCCGTACAGCGTGCGGCCAGCGCGTGCCGAACGCCTGCTGCAGGAGATTGCTGCCGACGTGTGCGCGCCGTGGCTGGACGACGCCCGCCGCCACATGGCCATGCTGGAACACAAATTGCTGATGGATACGCCATCGGTGGAGCCGCGCATTGCGCTGCAACCCACCAGCGAAAAAGAATACCGTTTGATCGTGCGCATCGCCCTGCCCCCGCGCGAGCGCCAGCGCGCCGAGCAGGCCATCCTGCGCCGCTTCCTGTTTGCCTGCTTCCCCGAAGACAGCCAACACCCCCAAGCCGACACCGACTGAATCATGCCCAAGACCCGGATCAAGACCTACGACCGCATCGTTCAGGAAAGCCTGAAGCTGTTCAACGAGCACGGCGAACGCACCATCACCACCAACCACATCGCCGCGCACCTGGGCATCAGCCCGGGCAACCTGTACTACCACTTCCGCAACAAGGAAGAGATCGTCTACCAGATCTTCCTCAGCTACCGCCGCTTCATCAGCGAACGGCTGGCGGTGCCGGCCGACGGCACCATGAAGGTGGACGACCTGGTGAACTACCTGGAAACCGCCTTTGACGCGATGTGGCAGTTCCGCTTCATGTTTTACGACCTGCCGGGGCTGATGGCGCGCAACCCGCAGATGCAAACCGACTACCACCAGTTCGTCAACGGCGAGCTGCAAGGCATTCTGGAAGGCCACTTCCGCGAGTTCATCCGCCTGGGCCTGCTGAAGATGGACCTCGACGACATCGGCCCGGTATCGGTCAACATCTGGCTGGTAGTGAAGTTCTGGTTTGCCTTCGAGCAGACCGCCCGCCCCACGTCGCCGATCAACGAGGCATCCAGCCACCGCGGCGTGCGCCAAGTACTGGCACTGCTAAAGCCCTACGTGCAGGCAGACTTCCTGCCCGCCTTCCAGCAGCTGCTGGCGCGGCACCATACCGCAGACTGACGCGACGGGGCCAACGATGGCCGCAGCACAAAACACCCCTCCCGCCAGCCCATGCCGTGCGGGGGTGTTGCTTTACAGGGGTCGTATGCCCCCGTACCAGGAGGTACAGGCCTTGCGCGTCAACAGGCCGGCGCGCTGCTACCACGCGCCAGCAGCTTGCCTTGCAGCACCACGATGCGCGGGCTGCGCTCGGCGTCGTCCAGCCGCTCCAGCAGCATGGCCATCGCCGCGCGGCCGATCTCGCCTACCGGCTGTTCGATGACGGTGAGACCGTCGCCCAGCAGCTCGGTCCACACATCATTGTCAAAACCGGCCAGCGCCACGTCTTGCGGCCAGTGCAGGCCGGCCGACTTCAGCGCCCGCACCGCGCCCAGCATCAGCACGCCGTTACTGACCACCAGCGCCCGCGGCCGCTGCGGCGCGGCCAACATCGCCAGCACCGCCTGCTCGGCCGCTTCCACACTGGGCGCCACAAACTGCGCCGGCGCCGACAGGCCGGCCTGCTGCATGGCCTCGGCAAAACCGGCGTGGCGCTCCATACCGGTGCTGCTGGTATTGCCGAACACGCCGGCGATATCGCGGTAGCCCTGCGCCAGCAGGTGCTCCACCAGCGTGGCGGCGGCGCGGCGGTTGTCCAGCACCACCGCGTCGGTGGTGACGTCACGGCCGGCTCGGTCGATCATCACCACCGGAAAGCCCAGCGCCGCCGGATCCAGGCTGGCCACCGTCTGCCGCGTCGGCGCGAAGATCACGCCGGTCACGCGCTCTTCCTGCATCAGGCGCAGGTACATCGCCTCTTTGTCGGGGTTTTCGTCGGTATTGCACAGGATCACCCGCATGCCGTTGCGGTAGGCCTCGTCCTCCACCGCACGGCTGACGGCGGTAAAGAACGGGTTGCGGATGTCCGACACGATCAGGCCGATGGTGTCGGTGTGTTGCGAGCGCAGGCGCCGTGCCGCCAGGTTGGGGCGGTAGTCCAGCTGCCGCATCGCTTCTTCCACGCGCTTGCGTACCTTGTCGCTGACCGGGCCGTTACACAGCACCCGCGAAACGGTGGACGGAGACACCCCCGCCGCTTCTGCCACATCCTTGATCTTTGCCAATTGCATGCTCCGGAATCGATTTCATGCGGCCAACCTTGGGCTGGCGCAATGTTGTGGTGAAATGGTACCACCAAAGCTGACACAAATATTGACACAAAAATTGGGATCGATTTCAATTGCGCCACACGGCAACACACAAATAATCCGGAGACAGCACCCCATGTCCACTCAGATCATCCGCGCAGACCTGGTCCAGCTTGGCGCCCAGGCGCAGGAAAAAACCAGTGCAATCAAGGCTGCAGGCCAGTTATTGGCCAAAGCTGGCCGTATCGACCCGGCCTATATCGACAGCCTGCTGCGCCGCGAAACCGTTGCCAACACCTTCCTCGGCCACGGCGTTGCCATTCCGCACGGCATGATCGAAGACCGCCACCTGATCCGCGAAACCGGCATTGCCATCCTGCAAGTGCCGGAAGGCGTGGAATGGAACCCCGGCCAGCGCGTGCACCTGGTGATTGCCATTGCCGCCCAGTCCGACGAACACATCGCCCTGCTGCGCCGCCTCACCCGCCTGCTGCAGGACGAAAGCCGCCTGGCACAGCTGTTTGCCACGTCCAACCCGCACGACCTGATCGCTGCGCTGGACGACAGCGCCGCCGCGCCTGCCGCCCCCGCCGCGCCGGCCACCGACCTGGCCCATAGCGCCAGCTGGCAGCTGAACTACCCCAACGGCCTGCACGCCCGCCCGGCACGCGCGTGGAGCGAGCAAGCACGCCGCTTTGCCGCCACCGTACAGGTGCGCAACGGCAATGAAGTGGCCGACGCCAAGAACATGATCAGCCTGCTGCAGCTGGGCGCCGAGCACGGCCACACGCTACAGCTGTCCACCGACGGCCCGGACGCCGACGCTGCGCTGCAGGCGATGCTGACTATCGCCAACCAGCTCACCGCGCAAGAAGTGGCCGACGCCCAGGCCGCCGCCAAAGCCGCCGCCAAGGCCAACCGCCAACACTGGCAGCCGTCCGGCAAGCTGCTGGCGCTGCGCGGCATTACCGCCAGCCCCGGCCTGGTGATTGGCCAGGCACGCGTGCTGAAAGCGCAACAGATTGTGGTGCCGGACGTACCCGCCACGCTGGGCTACGACGGCGACCTGCTGGAAACCGCCCTCACCGCCACCCGCAGCGAACTGCAGGGGCTGGCCGACGACACCACCCGCCGCCTGGGCAAGACCGAAGGCGGCATCTTCCTGGCGCAGGCCGAGCTGCTGTCCGACACCGACCTCATCACCCTCACCTGCCAGCTGATGGTAGAAGGCCACGGCGTGGCCTGGGCCTGGCACGAAGCGGTGCAGCGCCTGGCCGACCGCCTGGCCGCGCTGGGCAACCCGCTGCTGGCCGCCCGCGCCGCCGACCTGCGCGACGTTGGCCGCCGCGTGCTGGCCAAGCTGGCACCGGACCTGGCGCTGGACGCCGGCAAAGACGCTCAGCGCGACAACGAAGTGCTGATCGCCACCGACCTGGCACCGTCCGACACCGCCACGCTGAACCCGAAACAAACGCTGGCGCTGGTCACCGCCCAAGGCGGCCCCACCTCGCACACCGCCATCCTGGCCCGCACGCTGGACCTGCCGGCCGTGGTCGCCGCCGGCAGCGCGGTGATGGACATCCAGGACGGCACCACGCTGATCGTCGACGGCGACAGCGGCACCGTGTACCTGAACGCCGGCGACGACGACCTGGCCAGCGCCCGCCAGTGGCAACAGGCCCAGCGCGACAAGCTGCTGCAAGCCACCCGCGAAGCGCAGCAACCGGCCCGCACCCGTGACGGCCAGCAGGTGGAAGTGGCGGCCAACGTCAACCGCCCGGAACAAGTAGCCGCCGCGCTGCAAGCCGGCGCCGAAGGCGTGGGCCTGATGCGTACCGAGTTCCTGTTCCTGGAGCGCGACAGCGCACCGGACGAGGAAGAGCAATACCAGACCTACCGCGCCATGCTGGCCGCGCTGGAAGGCCGCCCGCTGGTGATCCGCACGCTGGATATCGGCGGCGACAAACAGGTGCCCTACCTGAACCTGCCGCACGAAGAAAACCCCTTCCTCGGCGTACGCGGCGTGCGCCTGCTGCTGCGCCGCCCGGACTTGATGCTGCCGCAACTGCGCGCGCTGTACCGCGCCGCCGCCCACGGTCCGTTGTCCATCATGTTCCCGATGGTGAGCACGCTGGCCGAAGTGAAACTGCTGCGCGCCCAGTGCGAGCAGGTACGCGCCGAGCTGAACGCGCCGGTGGTGCCGCTGGGCATCATGGTGGAAGTGCCGGCCGCCGCCACCATGGCCGACCGCCTGGCCGAACACGTGGACTTCTTCTCGGTCGGCACCAACGACCTCACCCAGTACGTATTGGCCATCGACCGTCAGCACCCGGAGCTGGCCGCCGAAGCCGACAGCCTGCACCCGGCGGTGCTGCGCCTGATCGCGCAAACCGTGGCCGGCGCCCGCGCCCACAGCCGCTGGGTAGGCGTGTGCGGCGGCATGGCCGGCGACCCGCTGGGCGCCGCCATCCTCACCGGCTTGGGCGTGTCCGAGCTGTCGATGAGCCCGCGTGACATCCCGGCTGCCAAAGCCAGCATCCGCGCCGCCGACCTGGCCGCCCTGCAAGCGCTGGCCCAGGCCGCGCTGGGTTGCGACAGCGCCGCTGAAGTGCGCGCGCTGCAGGGAGCCCAGGCATGAGCCAGCCCGTCATCACCCTGACGCTGAACCCGGCGCTGGACCAGACCGTCACCGTGCCGCTGCTGCGCACCGGCGCCGTCAACCTGGCCAGCGAGGTACACGTCAACGCCGGCGGCAAGGGCGTCAACGTGGCCAGCTGCCTGGCTGACTGGGGCGTGCCGGTGGTGGCCAGCGGCCTGCTGGGCCGCGACAACACCACGCCGTTTGAAGACCTGTTTGCCGACAAGGGCATCCGCGACGCCTTCATCCGCGTTGGCGGCAGCACCCGTACCAATATCAAGCTGGTGGACGCCGCCACGCTGGACACCACTGACATCAACCTGCCGGGCATCCAGCCCTCTACTGGCGCGCTGGCCAAGCTGCAGCTGCTGCTGGACGAGCAAGTGGACGACGGCAGCCTGGTGGTGCTGGCCGGCAGCCTGCCCGCCGGCGTGGACGACGGCTGCTGGGCGCAATACACCCGCCAGCTGCGCCAGCTGGGCGCCCGCGTGGTGCTGGACACCAGCGGCCCGGCGCTGCAACAGGCGCTGGCCCTGCCGCCGGACGCGCTGCCGTGGCTGATCAAGCCCAACCAGCACGAGCTGGAACAGTACCTGGGGCAGCCGCTGCCGGACGTGGCCACCACCGTGGCCGCTGCCCGTCAGTTGCAACAGCGCGGCATCGCCGTGGTGGTGGTGTCGCTGGGCAGCGCCGGCGCGCTGCTGTGCTGCGAGCAAGGCTGCTGGCAGGCCCAGCCGCTGCAACTGGATAACCTGAAAAGTACCGTTGGCGCCGGCGATGCGCTGGTAGCCGGCCTGGTGGCCGCGCTGCACGCCACCGCCCCCGGCCAGACGCCGGCGTGGCCGGAAGTGCTACGCCTGGGCATGGCCTTTGCCGCCGCCAAGCTGGCGCATATCGGCCCGCACCTGCCGGACACCGGCGAAGTGCGCCGCCTGGCGCGCCGCATCAGCGTCAACGCCCTGGATTGATTCACGGTAACACCCCGGCCCCGCCAGGGCGCCGGGCATAACAGCACGCACGACCAGACCAGTCCGCCAAAGCGGCACACTGAGGAGAGTAAACATGTCGAACATCATGGCCATCATTGCCTGCCCGCAACGGGTAGCGCAGGGTCAGCTGGCAGCCGAAGCGCTACGCAAGGCCGCCCAGCAAGCCGGGCATCAGATCAGCATCGAACTGCGCCACGCGCAGGGCGTGCAAGGCCGTCTGGACGAGGCGCAGCTGGCAGCGGCCGACGCCGTCATCGTCATTGCCGAAGGCGACGCCGAAACCGGTCGCCTCAACGGCCGTGCCAGCCATGCGGCCAACCTGGACGCCGTACTGGCCAACGCCGCCGGCGTGATCAGCGCCGCCCTCGGCGCCACCCCGGCTGCCGCGCCCGCTGCCGCTGGCAAACTGCGCATCGTCGGCATTACCTCTTGCCCCACCGGCATTGCCCACACCTTCATGGCCGCCGAAGGCCTGAGCCAGGCCGCCACCACGCTGGGCCACGAGATCAAGGTGGAAACCCAGGGCTCGGTCGGCTCGCAAAACACGCTGACCGCAGCGGATATCGCCGCTGCCGACCTGGTGATCATCGCCGCCGACACCCAGGTGAACCTGGACCGCTTTACCGGCAAACGCCTGTACAGCAGCGGCACCAAGGCCGCCATCAACGACGGCATTGCACTGGTAAAACGCGCGCAGGCTGAAGCCCGCCCGCACCAGGCTGCCAGCGCGGAGGCACAGCAAAGCGAAGCGGCCCCGGCCAGCGGCGCCAAGAGCGGCGAGCGCAGCGCGGCCTACAAACACCTGATGACCGGCGTGTCGTTCATGCTGCCGTTCGTGGTGACCGGCGGCCTGCTGATTGCGCTGGGCTTTGCGCTGGGCGGCATTTACGTTTACGAAGACGCCTTCAAGGGCACGCTGGGCTGGACGCTGTTCAATATCGGCGCCAAGGCCTCGTTTGCGCTGATGGTACCCATCCTGTCCGGCTACATCGCCTACTCCATCGCCGACCGCCCCGGCATCGCCCCCGGCATGGCCGGCGGCATGATCGCCGGCTCCATCGGCTCCGGCTTTCTGGGTGGCATCGTGGCGGGCTTCATTGCCGGTTACGCGGTGAAGTACCTGAACGAGAAAATCCAGCTGGGTCGCAACTTTGACGGCCTGAAGCCGGTACTGATCCTGCCGCTGCTGGGTACCACCATCGTCGGCCTGCTGATGTACTACGTGCTGGGCCAGCCAGTGGCCGCCGCACTGGGCGCGGTAACCGACTGGCTGAAAGGCCTGCAGGGCTCCAGCGCGCTGGCACTGGGCATGATCCTGGGCGGCATGATGGCCTTTGATATGGGTGGCCCGATCAACAAGGCCGCCTACACCTTCGCCACCGGCCTGCTGGCCAGCCAGGTGTACGCACCGATGGCCGCCGTGATGGCCGCCGGCATGACGCCGCCGCTGGGCATTGCACTGGCCGCGCTGCTGTTCAAGAACCGCTTCAGCGCCGACGAGCGCGAAGGCGCCAAGGCTGCCGGCGTACTGGGCATCTCCTTCATTACCGAAGGCGCCATCCCGTTTGCCGCCAAAGACCCGCTGCGCGTGATTCCGGCGCTGGTGGCCGGCTCCGCGCTGGCCGGTGCCATCTCGATGGCCGCCGGTTGCGAACTGCGCGTGCCGCACGGTGGCGTGTTCGTGCTGCCCATCCCCAACGCCGTGACCAACCTGGGCATGTACCTGGTGGCCCTGGCTGCCGGCACCGCACTGACCGCCGTGGCACTGGGCATCTTCAAGAAACCGGCCAAGTAAGCGCTACCCTTTTTCTCTCCCTGGCATCACCAGGATTTTGCGACCAGCCCCTGGACCGGGCTGGTCTTTTTTTATTTGCAGTACAAAACGCCCAGCCGGCTCAGTACGCGCACCTGAATGACAAAACCGGGCAGTCACAACCTAGTGGCAGCAGGCTATGCACCGGCATCGTCTTTGGCAACGACATTGCTCAATAACAGCGCACGCCCGGCAAACGCCCCGCCAGCCAGCTCAAGGTCAAAGCGGTCGGCATCGCGCCGGCGTACCTCAACCATGATCTCGTCAGCTTCTTCGCTACTTGCACCCGTCGCAATGACGGCCTCACGCCCAAGCAGCATGGCCGACTCGAAAGTCTCGCGCACAAAGAAGTCGGCGCCGGCTGCAGCCAGCTCAAGGGCATGCTCACGATCAAATGCGCGAACCAGAATGCGTGCCTGCGGACAGGCCAGCTTGGCAAGTTCGGCAATATGTGTCGCGGCAGCTCGGTCGTTAATGCAGACCAGTACTGCGCTGGCGCTGTGGGCACCTGCTGCATGCAGCACGTCGGCACGGCTACCGTCGCCGTAGTAAACCTTAAAGCCATAGGACTGCGCGTCACGTATCACCTGGGTATCATTATCGATGATGGTCAGCGAAGCCCCACGCGCCAACACCCCCTGGCTGGCAATCTGCCCGACACGGCCAAAACCCACAATCAGGACGCTGGCTTTGCAGTCTGTGACTGCTTCCACGCCAGCCATGGAGGCTTCAGCCTGCCGCACAAAACGCTTGTGGCACAACACGAACAAGGGTGTCAGTGCCATGGACAGCACCACAATTGCCGTCATGTTGGCATTGACTATCGGGTCTATCACGCCCGCCGCCAGTGCGCCGGCAAACAGTACAAAGGCAAACTCGCCCCCTTGCGCCATCAATACAGCACGGTCCAGCGCATCTGCATGCGAACTTTTCGCCAGCCGCGCCACGCCGTAGATACACAGCGCCTTCACCGCCATCAGTGACAACACACCAGACACGATCAATGGCCAGTTACGCATGACTACTGACAGGTCCAGCGACATGCCCACACCCAGAAAGAACAGGCCCAGCAGCAAGCCGCGAAACGGCTCGATATCGGCCTCCAGTTGATGACGGAAGGTGGACTCCGACAACAACACCCCGGCGAGGAAGGCCCCCATCGCCATGGACAAGCCGCCAAGCTGCATCAGCAGTGCCGAACCCAGCACCACCAGCAATGCAGCTGCCGTCATCACCTCGCGCGCCTTGGCATTGGCCAGCACGCGAAACAGCGGGTTCAACAACCACAGGCCAACCGCCACCAACACGCCGATGGCGGCCAACGCCACACCCACCGAGATCCAGCGCTCTGTTGCAGACACCGCCATCTCGCCAGCGGCCTGCGGTGCCATGAACGCCACCAATGCCAGCAAGGGTACGATCAACAGGTCTTCAAACAGCAAGATGGCAACGATCTTCTGGCCTCGCGGCGCTGCCAGGTCGCCGCGTTCACCCAATAACTGCATCACGATGGCGGTAGATGTCAGTACAAAGCCCATGGCACTGATCAACGAAACCTGCCACGAAAAACCGAACGCCAGCCCTACTAGCGTCAGCAAGGCTCCGCACACCACCACTTGCAGACTGCCAAGACCAAAAATGGATCGTCGCAGCATCCACAAATGGGAAGGACGCATCTCCAGACCGATCACGAACAGGAACATGACCACGCCCAGCTCGGCGGTATGCAGGATCACCTGCGGATCTGTAAACAGGCCGACACCGAACGGCCCGATGACCAGGCCAGCGACCAGATAGCCCAAGACCGCCCCAAAGCCAAGACGCTTGAACAGAGGCACCGCGATGACCGCGGCGCCCAACAGGCTCACCACCTGCAGCAGATTGCCTGCACTTCCTTCAACAGCCATCGTTTCAGCTCCTCGACAGTTGCCATGCGGCGATAGCTGCCACGGCCGCGGGTACGGCAAACACCAGCAAAAAGATAGGCAACTCTTGGCGCACGGTATAACCGGCATGGGTCACCCCTACCCACATATTGGTAACGGCCAGTAACAGCCATACGGGAATAAACATCTTCGCGGCCAGTGCCATGCCAGCGTGGCTGGCACCCCATAACCAGCCGAACAACACGAACACCACCAGCAGCAGCACACCGCTGCCTATCACCATCGCCATGTGCATGATGTTTCTCCTTGACTGAATGACAACGACAGTAAGCTGGCTTAACGCGCCAGCTTGCGATAAAAATCCAGACCCGCCCGCAAGTGCGGACCCAGCGGTATGCCGCGCCTTAGCATGTCATCCAGCGCCGCCTGCTCGATCTCCATCACATAGCTGCGCGTAGTAGCCAGCAGGCGGTTAGGCCCCAGCGCCAGCGCTGTCATCTCGCGTCCGCCGTACCATTTGCCGGGGTCAGCATGCCCGGACGGATAAACCCGCCCGTCGTGTTCCAGCTGCCAGCCGCCGTCCAGCAGCGTCCAGAAGCGGTCCATACCACGCTCGCTACTGGCGATGAGGGCGCCAGGCGCCACAGCCCACTCGCGGGAGTGGTCGATCACCCATTGCAACTGCTCGCGACTCATGTCGCGGAACATGGGCGTCTTTGCCAGCAGGTGCAGGTAAGTGACCGAAGCTGTCATGCCCGGCCCCGGCGGCGCGGGCTGCGAGTGGGCACAAGACGGCAGCAAAGCCAGCCCAACAGCGCCAGCGCCCAGGGCAAGCAGACGCCGACGTGGCAAAGACGTAGCACTTGCAGTCAGCAGCAAGCCAGCACCATCGCCATGCTTTTTCAGATCAGGCCAGCATGGCGTGTGGCTGGTGCTGGGCAGGTGCCACTGCTGGGCATTGTTTGCTGTTTTTGTGTCCCAGCGCCGCAGTGCTATGGCCAAAATGCGCTTCATGATGTAACCTTTCGATAGAAGTTACTGATCAAGATATAAAATGGGGTATTTTTTTATCCGAATTTACTACATCAAGAGCAAAGCCCATACCCACTGCACAAAAAAGCCCAACCACCCAGCAGCACAATCTGCCGCATCGCAGCACCTGCAGTCGTGCAGGTCAGCAACAATTGCTAGCGCCCATCCATATTGCCCCCTGCCGCAGCGCGCCCGCTCCAGCATTAAGACAACTGCCACCTTGCCAGCCAAGCAGCCGCCAACCGCCTGAAGATCCGGCCGCGCACCAACACAGGTCAGGCAACAAAAAGCCGCGCCATCATCTGCATTCATGACCCAGATTAAGAAGGCCTTCACGCAAGACGCTTACACTGCAGCAGCGTGATCTGCACATGGTCACCCAGCAAACGGATACCACCATGAACCGACTCCCCTGGCAAGGTGCCAGCAGCTGCAGCTACCCTGCTTGCGTGCAGCAGGAACAGCTGCCGGAACAATGCCTGCATGGCACCGGCAGCAACTACCCGCTATGCGTGGCGGCATTGAGCAACCACTTGCTGACCACGCAGGGCCGGGCACAGCTGGCACTGTTTGACGGCGACCTGATCAAAGCCTATCTACTGGCCGAAATCCATAGCCGACATCCGGTGGCACAAGCCCGGCACGGACAAGACGGCCCGAGTTACGCCTACTCCAATATCCATTCATTAGCCGAAGCCACCGGCGTACCGCGCGAAACGGTCAGACGCAAGGTCATGCAGCTGATTGCCGACGGCTGGGTATTGCGCTTGAAAAATGGCAGCCTGCTACTCAGCAGCCAACGTCAGGCCGACTACCACCAGCTATTGCTACAGCAGGCTCGCCTGTTGCACAGCACGGCGGCCAAACTGCAAACACTGCAACACGCTGCCAGCAAAACCGGCGCTGATAACCCTTAGGCCTCAGCCAGGGTGGTGGCAGCACCGGCTTGCAGCAAAACGCCAAGCTCGCCGGCCGGCAAGGGTCGGTACAAATGAAAGCCTTGCGCCTGATCGCAGCCCATATCCTGCAGCATGGCCAGCTGCGCCGCCTCTTCTACCCCTTCGGCAATCACCGTTAGCCCCAGCTCGTGCGCCATGGCGATGATGGCGGCGGTGACTTTGCGTGCTCGCTCGTCGCTTGACAGCCGCGCCACGAAGGAACGGTCCAGCTTGAGGCGATCGAACGGATACGCGTGCAGGTAGGACAAACTGGAGTAACCGGTACCGAAATCATCAATAGCGATGCGATAACCGGCAGCCTGAAGCTGCTGCATGCGGGCGCGTGCAGCATCGTGATTGCCCAGCACCGCCCCCTCGGTGATCTCCAGTACCAGCATGGCGGGCTGCAATCCGGCCTCCATCACCAGTGCGGCCAACTCGTCGACAAAGCGCGGGCTATCGAACTCGGCGGCAGACACATTCAGTGACAGCTGTAGCGAGAGCCCGGCCTGCTGCCAGTCGCTCAAAGCGGCAAAGGCCTTGCGCCGCACTTGCTGCTCCACGCCTGGTAGCAGGCCGGCAGCCTCGGCTACCGGCAAAAAGGCCGCTGGCGCCACCATGCTGCCCGCCTGCGGCCAACGTACCAGCACCTCTACACAAGCCACCTTACCACTGGCCACCTCCACAATAGGCTGAAAGTACGGCACCAACACATCGGCAGCGATCGCCTCACGCAACGCCGCTTCCAGCTCCAGCTCCTGACGATAACGAGGGGTGTGTTGCTCACTGTAAAAGCGGACGCCGCCACGCTGCTGCAGCTTGGCTTGCTCCAGCGCTGCATCGGCTGCCTTCAGCAACTCGCCACCATCTGCAGCATCGTCGGGAAACAGCGCCACACCGATAGAGCCGCCCACCACCAGACGGCTACCGCCCTGTGCCTGTAATGGGCTAAGCAATACCTGACGCACTTTTTCCAGCACCCCGGGCAGCTGATGCGCCTCGGCCGCGTCTTCCACCACTACGGCAAACTCGTCACCACCGACGCGCGCCACCGTCCAACCCTCGCCCAAGGCCTCGGCCAGCTGGCGGCCAAACTGTGCCAGCACGCGGTCGCCCTGGCTATGGCCCCAGGTGTCGTTAATCAAACGGAAATGGTCTAGCCCCACCAGCAGCAGCGCCAGCGGCGCCAGGTTGAACTGCGCCCGGCGCAAGGCCTGCTCCAGCCGGTCGGCCAGTAGCGCGCGGTTAGGCAGATTGGTCAGCGTATCGTACTGCGCCAGCCACTGCATGCGCGCCTGCATCTGGTGACGTTCGCTAACGTCGCGCACGATGGCGGCCACGCCGCCGGCCGGCAGCGGGCTGAGCGTGATCTGGACCAGCACTTCGCTGCCGTCGCGACGAACACCGCGCAAGGTAGGCCGGTGCCCCATGGCGCGGCTAACAGGCATCGCTACGTAGGCAGTGGCCACGTGACGATGGGCGGCACGGGCGGCTTCCGGTATCAGCACATCCACATTCAAGCCGGTCAGCTCGTCCACGCTGTAGCCAAACATGCTGGCGCCCTGCTCGTTGACGGCCAGGATGGTCATCTGCGCATTCACCACCAGCACGCCGTCAGTAGAGGCTGCAAACAACAAGCGGTAGCGCGACTCGGCGTAGTCGGCCGCGTCCAGCATGCGGTTGATTTCCTTGCCCAGCAGCTGCAACTCGGCCGGCCCCTGGGGGCGGATGCGTAAGCTGGCCTCGCCGCGCCCTACCCTCAGCACAAAGTCGGTCAGCGCGCGAATACTACGCAACTGGTAGCGAGCCAGTAGCCAGCCAGCCAGCAGCGCCAGCAGCACCGCACCCAGCATGGCTAGCGCCAATGGCTGGCCCTGCTGCCAAAGCAGCCGGTACAGCGTGTCATGAGGCAGCATGACCTGCACTTGCCACGGTGCCTGTTGCAGCGGGCGTATAACCCGCAGCAGGTCACCCGTCGTCGCCACCGGCAACTCCTGCCCCAGTATGACGCTACCGTCCGCAGCCAGCACCTGCCAGCCCAGCGAAGGCGGCAAGCCGGCTGGCGGCGTCGCCTGGGCCAGTGCGGCCAACTCCAGGGCCAGGATCAACTGCCCCGCCAAGCGGCCATCACGTCCCTGCAGCGGGCTGGAAACGACAATCACCTGGCGGCGCGAAATGGGGGCCTGCAACGGGTCACTGACGGCCGTTTGCTGCTGAGCCAGCAGGCTGACCAGTTGTGGCAGCTGGCGAACACGACGTACCGCAGCACGATCTACCGGCAGCACCGAACACACCACCTCACCACGCTGACTGAGCGTTACTGCATTGGTGAACCCATAGGCGCCCAGCAGCGCCTGCCGCATATCGGCCAACGGGCAGTCATCCGGGTTCAGCGCTTGCGCCCAACTACTGGCAGCCATCGCCTGCGCCACCGCCCGACCTTGCGCAAGCTGTTTGTCGAGCAAGGTTTGCTGCTGCAAGGCCAGTGCTTCCAGCTGGCCTTGCACTGCCGCCTGCTGTGCTTGCCAGCCGCTATACAGCAACCAGGCCAATGCCAGCGCCACCGGCAGCAAAATGGCCAGCAGGGTACGCAGAATGTGCTGCGAAACAGTCATGCTCCGCCCTGTAAACGGTTATCGATGGCGGATTGTGACGCAGGGCAGATTTATAAAAACAAAAGCGCCGCCCAGATTGGGTGGCGCTGATTTACAAAGCATAACCGGGTCGAGCGACAGACACCAACGCCGGGCTGAAGGCGAAGCTGCCATTTCAAGCACTTAGCCATCAGCCACGGCACCAGACAACCACACGAACGGCACGCCTGGGCAATGTCAGCTTTGTTGCAGGCCGTACTTCTTGACCTTGTCGAACAGCGTGGTCTTGGGCGTACCCAGCGCAGCGCTGGCCTGCGTCATATTGCCACCGTGACGGCGCAGCGCCTCCACGATCAGGCTCTTCTCGTAGGCTTCCACCGCTTCCGACAAGCTGTGGTTGACGCTCTCGCCAGCCCCGCCCTTGAACACCGGCAGCCCCAGTGCGTAGCGCTCGGCCACGTTGCGCAGCTCGCGCACATTACCGGGCCAGTCGTGCGCCATCAGCTGGCTTTGCGTCTTGCGGTCCACTTCCAGCGGCTCGCGGTCAAAACGCAGCGCCGCCTGCTGCAGGAAGCAATCAAACAGCAGCGGGATGTCCTCGCGCCGCTCGCGCAGCGGCGGCAGCTCCAGCGTGACCACGTTAAGGCGATAGTAGAAGTCGGAGCGGAACTTGCCCTGCTGCGACAGCTCGTCCAGATCGTCCTTGGTGGCGGCGATCAGGCGGCAGTCCACCGGAATGGCCTGGTTGCTGCCCAGCCGCTCCAGCTTGTGTTCCTGCAGCACGCGCAGCAGCTTGATCTGCAGGTTGATCGGCATCGACTCCACTTCGTCCAGAAACAGCGTGCCCTTGTGCGCGTGCTCGATCTTGCCGATGCGGCGCTTGCCGGCGCCGGTAAAAGCGTTGGCCTCGTGGCCGAAGATCTCGCTTTCGAACAGGTTTTCCGGCAGGCCACCACAGTTGATGGCCACGTACTGGTGGTCCTTGCGGCGGCTGAAATCGTGCAGGCAGCTGGCCACCAGCTCCTTGCCGGTACCGGTTTCGCCGTGGATCAGCACGTTGGCCGAAGTATCCGCCACGTTCAGCAGCAGCTCGCGCAGGCGGCGAATGCCGTCGGAGCGGCCGATGATGCGCTGCTCCAGCGACTGGCGGCCATCCAGCTGGCGGCGCAGGCTGGCCACTTCCAGCGTCAGGCGGCGCTGCGCCAGCGCGCGGCGCGCCACATCGACCAGTTTTTCCGGCGAGAACGGCTTTTCGACAAAGTCGTAGGCGCCGTCTTTCATCGCCTGCACCGCCATCGCCACGTCGCCGTGGCCGGTAATCAGCACCACCGGCAGCTGGCGGTCTACCTGCAGCAGGCGATCCATCAGCGTCAGGCCGTCCATGCCCGGCAGCCGGATATCGCTGATGACGATACCCGGCATCATGCCGGCCTCGATTTTTTGCAGCGCCTGCTCGGCGCTGGCACAGCCCACTACCGGAATATCTTCCAGCAGCAAAGCTTGCTGGCAGCCCAGCAGCACGTGCGGGTCGTCTTCGACAAACAATACGGTCAAATCGTCATGCATGGTGATCGTCCTCCCCTTGGTACAGGGGCAAGGTCAGGGTGAATTCGGCACCACCGCTGGCCGAGGTACCGGCACGCAGCGACCCGTCAGCGGCGGCGGCCAGGCTGGCCGACAGCGTCAGGCCCAGGCCCAGACCGCGCTCAGCGGGCTTGGTGGTAAAAAACGGTTCGAACAGGTGTTCCATCACGTGCGGCGGCAGGCCGCTGCCGTTGTCGCTTACGGCAATGGCGTAGTGCTGGCCATCCTGCCGACCGCTAAGCACGATCTGCGGCTCCGATCGACCTTGCAGCGCGTCCATCGCGTTGGCCAGCAGGTTCACCAGAATCTGCTCCAGCCGGGTCTGATCGATGGCCAGCGCCACGTCGTCCAGCTGCTGCGTGACCTGCACCGGCTCGCGGCTAAGGCGCGGGTGCAGCAGGAACAGCGCGGCGTCTACGGCGGCAGCCAACCTGGCCTTGCCGCCAGCGTGCTCGGAACGGCGGGCAAAAGAGCGCAGCGAGGCGGTGATCTTGCCCATGCGCTCCACCAACTCGCCGATGGTGTGCAGGTTGGCCGCCGCCACGTCGTGGGCGCCACGCTGCAAAAACTTCACCGTATTGCCGGACAGCGTACGCAGCGCCGCCAGCGGCTGGTTCAGCTCATGGGCAATGCTGGTGGACATCTGGCCGATGACCGCCAGCTTGCCAGCCTGGATCAGCTCGTTCTGCGTCTTGCGCAGGCTTTTTTCTGCCAGCTCGCGTTCGCGGATTTCGGCGCGCAAACGGTCGTTACTGGCCTTTAGGTCGGCGGTGCGTTCGGTAATCCGACGCTCCAGTTCGCTGTTGGCCGCCTCCAGCGCCTCGCGCGCGGCCAATTTGGTGGCCAGCGCCTTGCGCCGCTCGTTCATGGCAATGATCAGCAAGGTCAAAAACGCCACCACGGCGGCCGACAGCATGGCGTGGGTCAGCGCCGCGCTGCGCACATCATTGAGCGGACTGAGCATGGTCAGCTGCCAGCGGGTGTCGTTCAGCGTGCGCGATTGCACCAGATAGCGGTGGATGCGCAGCGGGTTGGCCGCATCGCCCACCCCCCACTGCTCGACGCCGGGCGACAGCGTAACGCGCTCGGCCAGGTTCAACACCGGCAGCGGCGACCAGTGGTACTGCAAGCTGCGCGCCAGCTGCTCGCGGCGCTCGGCGCTGATCGGGTGTAGCGCGCGCAGATACCAGTCGGGGTCGGTAGACAGGATCACCACGCCGTTTTCGTCGGTCACCAGCGCGTTGGAATTGGCCTTGCGCCAGCCCTGTTCCAGCTGACTGAGGCGCACCTTGGCAACCCCGACACCGATAATGCGATCGCCAATACGCAAGGGGCTGGAAAGGTAGTAGCCCGGCTCGCCAGACAGGCTGTCCAGGCCATAAAACTGGCCTTGGCCGCCATTCATGGCCTCGATGAAATAGGGGCGTTGCGACATGTCCTCGCCCACCGAGCTGTTGCTACGGCGCCAGTTACTGGCGGCCAGCACACGGCCGCTATTATCCAGCACGAACAGCGCCAGCGTGCCGCTGCGCGTACTCATGCCGTCAAGATACTCGTTGACTTCACGGCGCAAGCCAGAGAAACGGTCGGTCTCGGTACGAATGCCAGGGTTGTCCTGCTGCAGCAATTGCCGCGTCGGGGTGTGCAGCCCAAGCAAACGCGGCAGCCAGATGTAGCGTTCGATTTCGCTTTCCACGCCACGCGCGTGCAGCTCCAGCTGGCGGTTGCCACTCTCCCGCAAATGCTCGCTACCGGCTCGGAACGATACCCGGTACGTCATCAGGCTGAACAGCAGCACCACAAGCAGCAGCACGCTTGCCCACACCAGCGGCTTGCGTATCCTGGAGATAATCATGTCGATAAATTGCCGGAACATGTGTACAGATCCGATGGTTCTATCACACCCGGCTAGCTGCGGCCAGATTGCGCAGTATCGAGAAGTAAGGCGGGGGCCGTGAACCGCCCTGCAACTGTCACCGCTGCAGGGCGGCCCAACGACGTCCGGTCGTTGCCGGATGGTGGTTTTTGCTCTATCCCGTGGTGTTTTTATTGGCCGATTACGGGTGTCGGCTCCGCATGTGTATTGCACGATGCGTGCCAGCTCGACACCTGCTGACTGCACCATTAAAATCAGTGACTTAGCTCACACCAGTGCGGCATTGGTAACGGCTAGCCGTACATTAAGCAAGGCAACGTCCGGAAATCCGTACGCATGCCGAATAAGTGAATCTGATCAAACACAAGTGACACGGTAAATTATCGATACAAACTTAGACCGTAAAGGTATGCTTGACGTCATACCCCCACCAAGCAAAAGCTGTCATCAGGATGGAGCTGTAGACATGTTCGGCAACCGCAAAAAACTAGATGCCCTACAGGCAAAGATCGACGCACTGGAACTGCAAAACCGCCAGCTGGCCGGTGAGCTGGAAATCAACCGCCAGCAACTGGCGCAGTGCCAGCAGCAGCAATCGGAAGAACAAGCCAACAACACCAAGCGGGCGGTATACCGCGAACCGTTTGGCGACTTCTGTGACAGCACCGCCAGCATTCGCGCGTCGTTTGCGGCGCTGGCAGAAATGATGGAAAGCAAATTCGCGCTAGCCACCGACGCCGTGTCCAGCCTGCACCACACCCGCAGCGCAGTAGACACGCTGGCCGACAGCTTCACCCGCATTGCCGACGCCCAGCAACAAACTGCGCGCCAGATGGATACCCTCAACGGCAAAACCAGCCAGATCCGCCAGTTCGTGCAGCTGATCAAGGATGTAGCCGACCAGACCAACCTGCTGGCGCTGAACGCGGCCATCGAAGCAGCCCGCGCCGGCGAGCAAGGCCGCGGCTTTGCCGTGGTGGCGGATGAGGTGCGCAAGCTGGCGGAACGCACCAGCCAGGCCACCAATGAAATTGCCAGCCTGGTAACCGACGTGGAAACCGCGTCCTCGGATACCAAGCAGCAAGTAGGCGAAGCGGCACAGCAGGCCGAGGGTTATCGCAATACCGGTATCGAAATCGCCACCGCTATCAAGAAACTGGTAAACGACAGCGAGGCGATGGCCAACGCCATTGCCACCGGCACCAACACCAGCTTCATGGAAGTGGTGAAGCTGGACCACATCGTGTTCAAGCTGGACATCTACAAGGCCTTCATCGGCTACCACACGCTAAACCCGGACCAGGTATCCAGCCACCGCAACTGCCGGCTGGGCAAATGGTACTTTGAAGGCCGCGGTCACGACGAATGCCGTGGCAGCCACGCCTACACCCAGCTGGACGCCCCGCACGAGCGCGTACACGAGCAGGGCCGCCAAGCGCTGCAGGCCTTCTACAGCGGCGACTTCGACCGCGCCACCCGCGCACTGAAAGAAATGGAACGCGCGTCGGTAGAGGTGATGGAACTGCTGACCAATATGGAACTGACGCCCTGTCAGCACAAAGTCTGACCTTAGACGCCGCACCAGTGGCAACGCCCGGCTATGCCGGGCGTTTGCTTGTCTGGCCTCAAGCCGGTACCGGTACCAGCGCCGGCAGCCCGTGCCGCGCCCGCGCGCGCTGACACTGCACCGACCCCTGCGCTACCTCGCGGCAAGGGCTGGGGCGCTGCGCATAAATGCCGCAGGCCACCTTGCGGCCAACCTCGCCTTGCAACGCGGCACAACGCGGCGCGGCAGACCAGGTGCCGCGCATGCAACGATGAAAACTGTCCACCTTCTCCGTCATGGCCACCGGTACGGTGCCACCACCGTCCTCCGCTTCGGCCCAGTAGAAGGAAACACGAAAACTGGCGCAGCAGGCGCCACACTCCATGCAGGCAGAATCCGCAGACATACGAGCAAAAGCAAGTCATGAACACGCGGAAATTTTTTTCAAACTGTCCGTTTTCGTCAAGCGCCTGCTGTCACACACCGTCACACAGCCCACACCAAAGCACGGCAGATTGACTGCCGGCTGCTGCCTACACTGCCGGTATCGATAAAGTAACAAGGAAAACACCATGCGCCACACGCTGACTATCGCTGCCCTGACGCTGAGCAGCCTTGTCTTCCAGGCACACGCCGACGACCTGCACAGTGTCATCGTCGGCGCCGCTACCGGTGCAGCCGGTGCCGCCATCGGCCAGAGCGTCGGCGGCAAGAACGGCGCCATCATTGGTGGCGCCATCGGCGGCGCTACCGGTGCCGTCATTGCCGCCAAGAACAAACCGCAAACCGTGGTGGTGCAACAACATGGTCACCCAGATTACCGCAAAGCCCGATACCAAGCACCGCACGGCAAAGCCTGGGGCCACAAAAAGCACGGCCACAAGCATCGCGGCCCCGACCACTACCGCGGGCACGATGACTAAGCCCGGCCCCGTCAACAAACCTTGATCATTCCCCGCATCAGCCCGCGACATGCGGGCTGATCCGTTTAGTGCTGCCCACTTACTTCCCAAAGTGGTATTTAGCCCGGGCTGCCACGGGCTGCTGCAGGCCGCGTAGCTTTCCCGGCAGCCATGAAAAAACCCGCCGGATGGCGGGTTGGTTTGGCGGCCGGCGCAGGCCGGCCGGTGAGCGTGCTTAGGCTTTCACCACTTTGGCAATTGCTTCGGCCACGTAGCCGATGTTCTTGCTGTTCAGCGCGGCCAGGCAAATACGGCCGGTGGACACGGCGTAGATGCCGAACTCTTCTTTCAGGCGCTCTACCTGGGCAGCGGTCAGGCCGGTGTAGCTGAACATGCCGCGTTGCTTGATCACGAAGCTGAAGTCCTGGGCGACGCCCTGGGCCTGAATGGCTTCCACCAGCGCGCTGCGCATGGCGCGGATGCGGTCGCGCATGCCGGCCAGCTCGTCTTCCCACTGCTGGCGCAGTTCCGGGCTGGACAGTACGGCGGCTACTACGGCGCCACCGTGGATCGGCGGGTTGGAGTAGTTGGTGCGGATGACGCGCTTCAGCTGCGACAGTACGCGGCCGGCTTCTTCCTTGCTGGCAGTCACGATGGACAGTGCGCCCACGCGTTCGCCGTACAGCGAGAAGCTCTTGGAGAAGGAGCTGGATACAAAGAACTGCAGGCCGGAAGCCGAGAACAGGCGCACGGCAACCGCATCGGCTTCGATACCGTCGGCAAAGCCTTGGTAAGCCATGTCCAGGAACGGCACCAGGCCTTTTTCACGGCAGGCTTCTACCACTTCCGCCCACTGCGCGTCGCTCATGTCGGCGCCGGTCGGGTTGTGGCAGCAAGCGTGCAGCACGATGATGGAGCCGGCGTCCAGGCCCAGCAGGAAGGCCTTCATGGCGGCAAAGTTCACGCCACGGGTTTCTGCGTCGTAGTACGGGTAGTTTTCCACCACGAAACCGGCGGATTCAAACAGCGCACGGTGGTTTTCCCACGACGGGTCGCTGATGTACACCTTGGCGTTCGGGTTCAGGCGTTTCAGGAAGTCGGCACCGATCTTCAGTGCGCCGGTACCACCCAGCGCCTCGGCGGTCACTACCTGGCCGGAGGTAGCCAGCTCGCTACCGGCACCGAACAGCAGGTTTTGTACGGCCTGGGTGTAGGCAGCCGGGCCTTCGATCGGCTGGTAGCCGCGCGGCGGCATGGTTTCCAGACGGGCTTTTTCGGCGGCTTTCACAGCGGCCAGCAGCGGGATTTTGCCGTTGTCGTCGTAATAAACGCCGACCCCCAGGTTGACCTTGTTCGGTCGGGTGTCGGCGTTGAATGCTTCGTTCAGACCCAGGATCGGGTCACGCGGTGCCATTTCCACGGCGGCAAAAATCGAAGAGGACATGCAGGGCTCCATGAGATTGCAAAACATGCCGCCCGCGCCACGGCTTGGCCGCACGGGCTGGCACGCAGATGAAAAAGCAATGCCGCAAGTCTACCACGCACCCCGCCATCGCGCTGCGACAAGCCGGTTGACGCGTCAGGCGTCGCGTTGCAGCAATCGGCGCAAGGCGGGCACATCCTGCCACGCTACCTGCATGGCCGGCAGCGTGACATTGCCCGGCATCGCCACATCCTGATGGATCGTTTCAAATCCGCCCATGCGGCGGTACACCGCTCGCGCCTGCCCGTTGGCGGCCAGCACGTACAAAAACAGCGGCTGTTGCGGCCAACCTTGCTGCGCTTCGGCAGCGGCCCACGCCATCAGGCGCCGGCCCAGCCCGAAGCCCTGAAACGCCGGCAACACGTGCAGGTTGTCCAGGTAAACCCCCTTGTCCGGCTCGGCAGCCGGCCACAGACAGACAAAGCCGGCCGGCTCGTCATCGACGCAGGCGATGGCAATACGGTAGCTGCCGGCAGGCTCGGCCAAGCGCGCCGCCCATTTGGCGGCCATGAAATCGTCCAGCTCGTCGCGCAGGAACGCCGCCGGCAGCTGGCCGGCGTAGGCATGCTGCCAGCTGGCGGTGTGCAGGCGGGCCAGAACGGCAGCATCGTCGCCCCCCGCGATACGCAGCGTGATGTCGGTCATCGCGACTCTTCCTTATTGAAACAGCCATGCTACCATCGCGCCTCGGCACAGAGACATCAAACAATAATCATGTACATCATTCGACTACTGGACTGCCCGCCCAGTACCTGGAAAAACGGCGGCGGCAGTACCCGCCAGCTGCTGGCCTTCCCACCCGGGGCCAGCCTGGACAACTTTATCTACCGTATCAGCGTGGCCGAAGTGGATAGCGACGGCCCGTTCTCGCACTTCCCCGGCATCGACCGCAGCCTGGCCATCCTGGATGGCGACGGCCTGGCGCTGATGAACGGCGCGCAGCTGTTCGGCACCCTGCTGGCCGGCCAGCCACCGATGGCGTTCGACGGCGCCTTGTCGCTATCCGGCCTGCGCCTGGGCGGCAAAGTGCGCGACTTCAACGTGATGAGCCGGCGTGGCCAGGCCAGCCACCGCTGTCAGCAGCTGGTACTGGACGCCGGCAGCCACCGCGTGACGCTGCCAGCGCGCAGCCTGCTGTTTGTCGCGGCCGGCCAGGTGCAATGCGGCGAGCAGACACTGCACACCCTGGAAGCCGGCTGGCAAGACACGGCCACCGAGCTGACGCTTCATTGCGACGGTAGCGCCACGCTGCTGCTGGCCAGCTTTACGCTGACGGATGGCGGCGATGACTGAGGTCGCTTCACCCTGCATCAAGCAATGCAAGCTGGACGCCAGCGGCCGCTACTGCACCGGCTGCCTGCGCACGCTGGACGAAGTCAGCGGCTGGTCGCGCGCCAGTAATGCGCAAAAGCAGGCCGCGCTGGACCGTATCGCCAGCCTGCGCCAGCCGTTAGCGGTGCGCCAGCTGCACTGCACGCAGTGCGGCAGCGCGTTTGCCTGCGGCAGTGGCGGCAGCCAGGGCGGTTGCTGGTGCGCCGACCTACCACCGCTGGCCAGCGCCAGCGGCACTAGCAGTGACTGCCTGTGCCCGGCCTGCCTGCAACAAAAGCTGACGCCACAGCCAGCAGGCTAAACGGCCAATACAAAAGCGATGCGGCCAACCTGTTACCGGTTGGCCGCATCGCTTTCGGGTACCGCCTCTGCCGCGTCAGCGCAGATGGCGCGTCAGGCTGCCATCGAAACCGCACTCGGCCAGCAGCCGCATTGGTTCGTCGGGCCGGGTTTCCACGAAGACTGACAGCGCGGCCACATCGGCCTGTAGCACGCGGTCGAAATGGGTGATGGCGGCACGCTCGATGGCCGCCTGCAGCGCCGGTTCGCGGCTGCGCTGCGCCAGCGTCAGGTGAAAGCAGAACTGGTCCAGCACGTAGGGGTAGCCCCAGGCCGCGTGCAGCTCGACTTCGCGCGGGCTAAGGCCAGGGCGATCCGGCGCCGGCGCCCCCAGCGGCAACAGCTGGCGCACGCAGCGCTCGGCCAGCGCATCAATAGCCGCGGTATCGCCCGCCACGCGCAACACGGTGGCGTCACGCAGCGTGCCTATATGCAAGGGCAGCGAAAAGGGCGTGCAGGTGGTGGCCAAGGCGGCCACCTGTTGCAACAGTGTCGCCTCGTCCACGCCATCCGCCAGCCGGAACGGTGCCTTCAACGTGGCGTGCCAGCCATAGTGCGCAGCGCGGCGCGTCAGCGGTGCCAGGCGGGCCAGCAGGCCACCGGGCAGTGCCGGCGGCAGCAGGGTGACACCACGGGCGGCGTCCCAGCCCAGCCATTCGCTGCCGGCGCGCCACAGGGCGCTGCGCGGTGCGGGCGCGTAGTAAACGGCGTAGCGCATCGTCTCTTCACAAAAACGTCAAACAAGGGTCGCTACCCTACTCCAGCACGCCCCGCGCTGGCAAAAGAAAATGCGGCCAACCCTGACCTCGGGTTGGCCGCAGTATCGATAAAACAAAACACATGACAAAAGCCGCCTGTGCGGCGAGCGGCTATTAGCTTGTCAAACGCCAGCACACCAGGCTGCGGCAGCCTAGCGCTGCGGGTTCAGCGCCTTGCTGATGAAATGGCGCGGCACACGGCTGCGCGGCACGCGCATGTCGAACCACTCGCGCACGTCGGCGTCCAGGCCGATGCCGTGCATGTAGTTGTACAGCGCCTTGTTCAGGCCACGGCCCAGTGTGTCGTGGTCGGTACCGGTGGGGTCGATGAAACCGACGTCGTTCTTGGCAAACGTCACTTCCGGCAGCGGGATCAGCTTGACGCCGTACTCGTCGGGGTGCTGACCCACCGGCGAGTGCACGGTACAGGCAAAGCGGTGGAAAAAGCCGCTCTGGATGCAGCCGTTGTCGAACAGCTGGCGTACGTACTCCAGCGCGTCCACCGTGTCTTGCACTGTCTGGGTGGGGAAGCCGTACATCAGGTAGGCGTGCACCAGAATGCCGGCTTCGGTAAAGCCCTGCGTCACGCGTGCCACCTGCTCTACCGACACGCCTTTTTTCATCAGCTTCAGCAGGCGGTCGGACGCCACTTCCAGCCCGCCGGAAATGGCGATACAGCCCGATTCGGCCAGCAGCTGGCACAGCTCGGGGGTGAACGATTTTTCAAAGCGGATATTGCCCCACCACGAAATCGACACCTTGCGCCGCAGCAGTTCCTCGGCCAAGGCGCGGAGCATCTTGGGCGGCGCCGCTTCGTCCACAAAGTGGAAGCCGGTCTGGCCGGTTTCGGCAATGATGGCTTCGATACGGTCCACCAGCGTCTCGGCAGACGCGGTTTCGTAGCGCGAGATGTAATCCAGCGTTACGTCGCAAAAGCTGCATTTCTTCCAGTAACAGCCGTGCGCCACCGTCAGCTTGTTCCAGCGGCCGTCGCTCCACAGCCGGTGCATCGGGTTGAGCATGTCCAGCAGCGACAGGTAGCGGTGGATGGGCAGCCCGTCCCAGGTGGGGGTGCCCACCTCCTCGAACGGGATGTCGGCCTCCATCATGTTGATGTAGCGTACCGCGTCGCCGTCGCGCACGTAGGTACGCACCAGGCGGCTAACGCCGCGCTGGCCCTGCAGGTGCTCGATCAGCGCCAGCAATGGCTTTTCGCCGTCGTCCAGCGTGACGAAGTCGAAGTAGTCGAACACGCGCCGCTCTTTCAGCTCGCGCAGCTCGGTATTGACGAAGCCGCCGCCCAGCGCGCTGCGGATGTGCGGCCAACGTGCCTTGATGGTTTGCGCAATGCGGAACGCCGCGTACACCGAGCCGGGAAACGGCACCGACAGCAACACCAGGTCGGGCTGGTGGCGCTCCACCGCCGCGATGGCCAGCGTGGCCAGCGTGTCGTCCACCAGCGTCGGCGGGGCCGCCAGCGCCTGTGCCAGCGGGTCGAAGGTGGGCTGGCTCATCGCCAGCGACTCGGCATAGCGCACAAACTCGAAGCGGCCATCCACCGCGTCGCGTACCACATCGGCCAGGTCGTTCAGGTACAGCGTGGCCAGGTGACGGGCACGGTCGTAGCTGCCCAGCGCACCGAACGCCCACGCCAGCGGGTCGCCGCCGTACGGGTCTTCCGGGTCCACGTAGTTGTCCAGCGCGGCAAAGCGCGCGCCTTCCGGCAGCAGGCCACGGCTGCAGATGCGGTGCGCCAGCGTGCTGTCGCGCCCTTGCAGGAAGGCGATAACGCGGTCGATGGTGGCCAGGTATTGCTCGAAGTTGTCCACGAAGAAACGCACCTGCGCGCTGCGCTTCTTCGGCGCGATGGCGTCGATACGCTGCCGGATAGCCTGCAGCCCGTCGGCAGAAAACAGCTGCAATACCAGCGCCAGCGCCAGGTCTTCCTGCGCCGCCGTTACCCCGCGCGAGCGCAAGAAGCCGGTGATATAGGCGGTGGACGGGTAAGGCGTATTCAGCTGCGTCATCGGCGGGATCAGCGACAACACGCGCACACTGGCATTCTGGGACATGGCAGGCTCTCGGTAACAAACGACGGCGGGCAGCCGTGGCTGCCCGCAAAAACTGGCGCGATTGTCGCATGTTTTGGCCACTTGCGGGCGCATGCGGCAACTGCGCTATCATGGCCACCCCAAGCTGCCATCCGAAACGCCATGCCCCATCTTTACCTGGAATACAGCGACAACCTCGCCACCTTCGACGCCGCCGCCGCGCTGCTGCAAGCCAACCGTGCGCTGGACGCCAGCGGCCAGTTCAGCGAGATCGACATCAAGAGCCGCGCCTATGCGGTGAGCTGCCATCAGGTGGGCACCGCCAGCAATCCGCAGCGTGCCTTCATCCACGCCCGGCTGGCCATCCTGGAAGGCCGCAGCGAGGCGGTACAGCAGGCGCTGGCGCAACAGGTACTGGCCGCACTACTGCAGCATTGCCCCGACGACCCGGCGCTGGACGTGCAGGTGTCGTGCGAAATCCAGCAGATCGCCCGCGCCAGTTACGCCAAGCAGCACCGCTGCGGCCAACCTTGAATAGAAAACCCGGCTTGCAGCGCAAACCGGGTTGCTTGTTCAGGTGGCGTGATCACGCCGCAAGTACGGTGAAGCCTTAAGTGCCACCTTTGTTTGCCTCGCCTTGCGGACGCGGCGACAGCAGACTAGCCACGATGGATACCGTCAGGATGACGGCAACCGTGCCCAACATCCACAGGATGGGTACCTTATACACATCCATCAGCAGCATCTTCACGCCCACCAGGGTCACGATGACGGCCAGACCGTAGCCCAGCAGATGGAAGCGGTCGGAGATGTCGGCCAGCAGGAAGTACATCGCCCGCAAGCCCAGGATGGCAAAGGTGTTGGCGGTAAAGACGATGAACGGGTCCTTGGTGACGGCAAAAATGGCCGGAATGCTGTCAATGGCAAAGATCAGGTCGCTTACCTCCACCAGCACCAGCACCACAAACAGCGGCGTAAACACCTTCACCCCGCGCTCCAGCACCACAAAACGCTCGCCATGCAGGGTATCGGTCAGCGGTACGCGCTGACGCAGCCAACGCAGTAGCGGGTTGCTGCCCAGGTCGCTTTGCTTGCCGGTGAACATGAACATCTTGATGCCGGTTACCACCAGGAACAGGCCGAACACGTAGAAGATCCAGTCAAACTGCTGGATCAGTACGGCGCCCAGATAGATCAGCACTGCCCGCATCAGAATGGCCCCCACCACACCCCACAACAGCACCCGTTTCTGGAACTCTGGCGGGATGGCGAAGTAGGTGAAGATGGTAATCCACACGAACACGTTTTCGATGGCCAGACCTTTTTCGATCAGATAGCCGGTAGCGTATTCCAGCGTTTTCTGGTTGGCCACGGCGCTGCCAAACTGACCATTGAGGTACCACCAGAACCAGGCGCCAAACGCTGCCGCCGCAGCAAACCATACTACCGACCACCAGGCGGCCTCTTTCACGGTCACCTTGTGGTTGCCCTGGGTACGCAACAACAGAAAATCGGCAGCCAGCAAGACCACCACCAGCAAGGTAAAGCCGGCATATAACAGCGGGGTGCCGACACTCGCGACTTCGTTCATGTGCATCACTCTCCCTGTAAATGGCCAGAAGGCCGGACACTGAAACCCGCTACTGCGTTTTCACACAGGCAAGCCTCTGGCCATGTAGAGCATGACTTTGGCACGCGGGTTCCGCTGCCGCGATATGATTAAAAATCCGGTCATAATTCCATAAAATCAAGCATGCACAGCCCAAGAATCATCATCGTCATGCTGCACACAGCCCGCTATCGGCAAATGATGGCTGGTCGGCACTTTTGTGTAATACCTGCGTCTTAGCCGTTTTAGCGCCCGGAGCCCGCCATGCATCGCCTCGCCCTGCCCTTGCTTGCCTTGCCACTGTTGGCACATGCCCAAAGCCAGCCTGTCCGCAGCGAGGTGCTGAACGACACCCTGCACCACCCGTGGGCGCTGGCTTTTATCGACCAGGGCCGCATGCTGGTAAGCGAGCGACGCGGCCAACTGTGGCTGCTGGACGCCAATGGCCGCAGCCTGGCACGGGTGGCCGGCGTGCCGGCGGTGGATGCCGGCGGCCAGGGCGGCCTGCTGGACGTGGTGAGCGACCGTCGCTTTGCCGACAACCGCCAGCTGTACTTCTGCTTCAGCGAAGCCGCCGACGGCGGCAACCGCACGGCACTGGCGCGCGCCCGGCTTAGCCCCGATGGCCAGCAGCTGCAGGACGTGGCGGTGATTTTCCGCCAGCAGCCGGCGGTGACCAGCCGCCTGCACTTCGGCTGCCGCATCGCGCAGCAAAGCGACGGCACGCTGTTCCTGACGCTGGGCGAACGCTTCAGCCGCATGCAGGACGCCCAACGGCTGGACAACACGCTGGGCAAGGTGGTACGGCTGCGCCCGGACGGCAGCATCCCGCCGGACAACCCCTACGTTGGCCGCAAGGATGCCCAGCCTGCCATCTGGAGCCTGGGCCACCGCAACCCGCAAGGCGCCAGCATCGGCCCCGACGGTCAGCTGTGGCTGGTAGAACACGGCCCGCAAGGCGGCGACGAGCTGAACCGCCCCGCTGCCGGCAGCAACCAGGGCTGGCCAGTCATTACTTACGGCCAGCAATACGGCGGCGGGCAGATCGGCGCCGGGCTTACCCGGCAGCAGGGCATGGCGCAACCGCTGCACTACTGGACACCGTCGATCGCCCCTTCGGGCCTAGCGTGGCTGAGCAGCGACCGTTACGGCAAGGCGTGGCAGGGCAGCCTGTTTACCGGCTCGCTGAAGTTCGGCTACCTGGCGCGGCTGACGCTGCAGGGGCAACGTGTGATCGCCGAAGAAAAACTGGCTGTTAGTGACGGCCAGCGTGTACGCGATGTGCGCCAGGGCCCGGACGGCCTGCTCTATGTGCTGACCGATGCGCCGCAAGGCCGGCTGCTGCGCCTGCTGCCGCGCTAGGGCTGGCATCAGCAAAAGACAAAAGCCCTGTCTTGAAAAGGCAGGGCTTTTTTGCGCCAGCGACCAGGGTTGGCCGCATAGCCTGGCTTAGACCAGCTGGCGGGCAGCAGCGATGACGATATCCACTGCCGTGGTTTCCGACGCCTTGATCTGCGTGGTGTCGGGGATTTCCTGCTGCGTACGGTTCACCAGCACCCCCGCCACCATACCGGCGCGCAAGCCCATGGTGGCGCACATGGTCAGCAAGGTGGCCGATTCCATCTCGTAGTTCATCACCCCCATCGCCTGCCATTCTTTCATGCTGCCGACAAAGTGCTGCACCACGCGGCCGCTGTAGGTGTCGTAGCGTTCCTGGCCTGGGTAGAAGGTATCGGACGACGCGGTAATGCCCACGTGCACGGCCTGGCCGGCGTCACGCGCGGCGTTCACCAGCGCGGTGGTGCAGGCAAAGTCGGCCACCGCCGGGTAGGCCAGCGGCGCAAAGTGCTGGCTGGCGCCGTCCAGGCGCACGGCACCGGTGGTCACCAGCACGTCGCCGACATTGATATGCGGCTGGATGGCGCCGGTGGTACCGACGCGCAGGAAAGTACGCACGCCCAGCTGCGCCAACTCTTCCACCGCGATCGAGGTGGACGGGCCGCCGATACCGGTGGAACACACCACGATAGGCTTGCCATCGATTTCGGCCAGCCAGGTGGTGAATTCGCGCTGGGTAGACAGGTGGCGCGGGTTGTCGAGCTTGCGGGCAATGCGTTCAACGCGTGCCGGGTCGCCCGGAATGATGGCCAGGGTAGCGCCCTCGAGCTGGGCGCGGGTCAGGCCCAGGTGAAATACATCGGATGGGGTATCGCCGTGGGACACGGGGTCTCCTCTCGTGAAAACGTGAGGCCCGCGGTAGCAACACACGTGCAGCCGCGGGCCAGAAACAAAAAGCGTCACACCCGGCTGGCGGGCATGACGTGATGGCTCTTTTTACCTGAAGTTGGCCGCAAATTGAAGTGCTTTTTATTGGCTGACACCTTTCAGCCACATTCCCTTGATAAGGCAAGATAAACTGGCCAGCCCCGCCAGCAAAAAAACGCCCCGGGTTGTCACACCACGGGGCGCCCAAGGAGGCTTTACACAGTGAAGGCTCAGGCGGCCGGCGCGCTGCTGCGGATCAGGTGGTCGAACGCGCCCAGCGCGGCTTTGGCGCCTTCGCCCATCGCGATGATGATCTGCTTGTACGGCACGTCGGTGACGTCGCCGGCGGCGAATACGCCGGCCACACTGGTGTCCTGGTGGCGGCCGGTAATGATCTCGCCGCGGCTGCTCAGCTCGATGCTGCCTTTCAGCCAGTCGGTATTGGGCAGCAGGCCGATCTGCACGAAGATGCCTTCCAGCTCGATGTGGCGTGCTTCGCCGCTGACGCGGTCGGTGTAGCGCAGGCCGTTCACCTTGCTGCCGTCACCGGTGACTTCGGTGGTTTGCGCTTGCAGGATCACGGTGACGTTAGGCAGGCTGCGCAGCTTGTTTTGCAGCACGGCGTCGGCGCGCATGGCGTCGCCGAATTCCAGCAGGGTAACGTGCGACACGATGCCGGCCAGGTCGATGGCGGCTTCCACGCCGGAGTTGCCACCGCCAATAACGGCGACGCGCTTGCCTTTGAACAGCGGGCCGTCGCAGTGCGGGCAGTAGGCCACGCCCTTATTGCGGTATTGCTGCTCGCCCGGCACGTTCATTTCGCGCCAGCGGGCACCGGTGGCGATGATCACCGACTTGGCTTTCAGCGTGGCGCCGTTTTGCAGCTGCACTTCGGTGAGGCCGCTGCCGCTGTCGCTGGCGGCGATCAGCTTGCTGGCGCGTTGCAGGTTCATCACGTCCACGTCGTATTCCTTGACGTGCTGCTCCAGCGCCATCGCCAGTTTCGGGCCTTCGGTTTCTTTGACCGAGATGAAGTTTTCAATGCCCAGGGTGTCCAGCACCTGGCCGCCGAAGCGTTCGGCTACCACGCCGGTGCGGATGCCTTTGCGGGCGGCGTAGATGGCGGCAGCGGCGCCGGCCGGGCCACCGCCGACCACCAGCACGTCGAAGGCGTCTTTCTGCGCCAGCTTCTCGGCGTCGCGGGCGGCGGCGCCGGTGTCGAGCTTGGCGATGATTTCTTCCAGCCCCATGCGGCCCTGGCCGAACACCTCACCGTTCAGGTACACGGTGGGCACCGACATGATCTGGCGGTCGTTGACCTCGGCCTGGAACAGCGCGCCGTCGATCATGGTGTGGCGGATGGCGGGGTTCAGCACCGCCATCAGGTTCAGCGCCTGCACCACGTCCGGGCAGTTCTGGCACGACAGCGAGATGTAGGTTTCGAAAGTGAATTCACCTTGCAGGTCTTGCACTTGCTGGATCAGGTCCTGGCCGGCTTTGGACGGGTGGCCACCCACTTGCAACAGCGCCAGTACCAGCGAGGTGAACTCGTGGCCCATCGGCACGCCGGCAAACTGCACGCGCGGCGCGGTGTCGCCGGCTCGGGCTACGGTAAACGACGGTTTGCGGGCGTCTTTGCCGTCAAAACGTACATCTACCTTGCCAGACAGGCTGGCGATGTCGGCCAGCAGGCCGCGCACTTCTTCGTCCTTGGCGCCATCGCCCAGGCTGGCGACCAGCTCGATCGGGTGTTGCAGGTTGGCGAGGTAGGCTTGCAGTTGGGTCTTGATATTGGTGTCCAGCATGGTGTGCTCCTTGGTAACGGGTACCCGGGAAAGCGGCTTTGGCGAGGCAAAGGTTGGCCGCAAGGCCGCTTTCCGGGGCACCCGGCAATGAATGTCGGGTGGGGGGCGAGGCTAGCCGGGAGAGGCCGGCCAACCTCGTCAAACTGCTGAGCTGTCAGCCTGCGGCTGCAGCGTGGTGGGCGCTTAGATCTTGCCGACCAGGTCCAGCGACGGGGCCAGGGTGGCGTCGCCTTCTTTCCACTTGGCCGGGCACACTTCGCCCGGGTGGGCAGCCACGTACTGGGCGGCTTTCACTTTGCGCAGCAGTTCGGCTGCGTCGCGGCCTACGCCACCGGCGTTGATTTCAACGATCTGGATCTTGCCTTCCGGGTCGATCACGAAGGTGCCGCGGTCGGCCAGGCCGGCTTCCTCGATCAGCACGCCGAAGTTGCGCGAGATCAGGTGGGTCGGGTCAGCCAGCATCGGGTACTGGATCTTCTTGATGGTGTCGGAGGTGTCGTGCCACGCCTTGTGGGTGAAGTGGGTGTCGGTGGACACGGCGTAGATTTCCACGCCCAGTTTCTGGAATTCCGGGTACAGGTCAGCCAGGTCGCCCAGTTCGGTCGGGCACACGAAGGTGAAGTCGGCCGGGTAGAAGAACACGACGGACCATTTGCCCAGCAGGGTCTGGTCAGTCACGTCGATGAACTGGCCGTTGTGGAAGGCTTTGCTGGCGAACGGTTTGATCTGGCTATTGATGATGGACATGCTCGGCTCCTTGGTTTGAGAAGTGTCGTTGTCGACAGGAGCCATCATGCCAAACACAGATAGCCTTTTCCAATTAAATGTTTTTTTCGGATAGTTTAATTTTTTTTATTGCCAATTTTGTGGCTGTAGAGCATCGGGCAATGACTCACCCTCGCAAGCAGATTGCCTACCACGACCATGCGCCTACTCATTGCCCTTATTGCCCTGCCCTGTCTGTTCTGCCTGCCACCTTTGGCCAGCGCTCCCGCGCTGGCCAGCAATAGCACCAATACGCCATTGCAGCGAGGCTGGCTCGATCTGCAGGCAGGCCACAGCACCATGCGACAAAGCGAACAACTGTGGCAACGCCATGCCGGCCGCCTGCTCAGCCAGCGCTATGGCAATGCGCTAGAGAGCTTTCGCAATGACAGCGGCCGCGAAGTAAGCAATCTTCGCGTCATCGTCAGCGAATTAGCCGGGCTGGAACAGCTTGAAACGGCAAGGTTTTTCTTCTTTGACGGCGTGTTGTTCCGCATCAGCGGGCGCTATGCGCGCCATATCGGCATAGACGAAGCCATCCGCCAGCTCAGCCAGCGTTACGGGCAGCCAAGCAGCGTGTCCGGCAGCGAACGGCGGCAAGCATACTGGGACACTGGCGAGGTATGGGTATCGCTACTGGCGGACACGCAAGGGGCGTTGAACTTGCAAATAGAACACCGCCCGCTGGCCAGGCTGGTACGCACATCAAACATAGAAGTGTATGCCGGCTATGTGGTGGCCAAACCGCCTGGACGCAGCATACTCATGCCCTGAGCATGAACTACAGCGCGCCGTTCGCCAACATGCAACAATGAAATACGCTGTCAAAATAGTGCGCTTTATTCAAAAGCACTATTGATAAATGGGGGATTTGCCAAAAGAATATGCCATCACCACCATGCCGGGACCTCTGCAATGTTACTGCGCCTTTGTCACAGCCTGCTCATCCTGCTGGCTAGCAACTTGCCGCTTACGGCCGCCAGTCAGACTCCCGGCAGCTTGCAGCCGGGGCAGACCGCTTACCAGCAAGCGCAACAACTATGGCAGCAGCAACAGGCCAAAGTCGTGACAGAACACTATGCCAACGCCCAAGAAAGTTTTCTCAGCAGCAAGCCGGAAAACATCCCCAACCGGCGAGTCATCCGCACCACGCTGAGCGAGTGGCCAATTGATGGCGCACGCATGGTCAGACTGGGTTTTTTTGACGATCAGCTATACCAGCTAGACCTTGAATACGCACCCGGGCAAGGCGAAAGGCTACTGCATGCCCTGCAACAGCAATACGGCACCCTGCCTGTCACAGCGCTGAACAGCAATAACTGGCAATGGCAGCATGCCGGTCTGCACGTGCTGTTACGGGGGCAACCAGACGGTAGCCTGAGTCTGCGCTGGGAGCACCAGCTGCTGGCACGCAAGGTAGCGGCCTCACATGCCGAAGTGTACGCAGCGCATATCCGCCAGCGCACACGGTTAATAACCAGCCCCTAAGCTGACGCAGCCAGAATGCAACAAGCAGGTTCGCAGAACGCTCTTTTCCTGTATTTCGTCATAAAAAAGCCACCGGTACAAGCAGACCAATCTATAAATAACTTGTTCTGCGTCTGTTTTCTCCTCTCCTCAACCGGAGTTGTGCCCGCCTGCTAGGCGGGCTTTTTCTTGCCACGCCGGCGCGCCTAAATACCGGCAAGCAGCCTTCCGTCAGCGCCATCTTGCACCGTGCTAGCTGTGATGAAAGTGACCGCGCTATCGGCACGAACCAGGACAGATGCGGCACCGACATGAGCACACCATACCCCAGCTACTACAAAGCGGCTTAGCCGCCGGCTAAAGCCCAGGCCACCCGGCATTACCGCTGCCGGGCAAGCAAAACACCCCCGGCCGACAGGCGGCAGGGGGCGTGGCAGACAAGACAGTAGCAGACGGCTACGGTGTGGTGGACGGGTCCTGTACCGCGTCTTTTGGCGGAATGAAAAAGTCTTTCGGCTTTTGCCAGAAACGGCGTGCCAGCGCCGGCAGCAGCGGCAACGCGTCGGTACCCTTCAGCTTGCGCGAGCGCAGCGCCACCCACAGCGCCAGCGTAAAACTCACCAGCAGGTTGGTCATGCCGATCAGCAACACGCCGGCCACCGACCACAGCACCACATTCAGCGGGATCAGATAGTCGTAGCTGACCGCTGCATACGACAGATAGGCCGACGAGAAGGTGATGTGGCGGATATCCAGCGGCAGCCCCAGCAAGAAGCCGATGGTGCCGGTGACGCCCAGGAACAGGCCAAAGTAGAAGTTACCGGCCAGGCCGCCCAGGTTGTGCTCCACATAGTGCGCCAGGCGCTGGGTACGCGCCGCGCCCAGCAACCGGTTCAACCACGGCAATGCGGCCAAGCGTTGCGGGATCTGGCGGTAAATAGCCAGGTTGTCGTAGTAACCGGCGATCAGGCCGGCCAGGAACAGGTACACACCGGCAATGGCGGCGTGGAAGATGGCCAGGCTGTGCAGCGGGTCGAGGTCGGCCAGCAAATGCGCCGCTTTCTCGGTGTTGACCACCGGCGCGCCGGTGAAGCTCTGCCAGCACACCGCAATCAGCCACGCCACCGGGATGGCCGCCATCACGTTGCCGACAATGGCGATGAACTGGGTGCGGATCACCTTGGCCACCAGCTCAGCCAGCTGCCGGGTGTCGGGCTTGCCGCCCGACTCGTGGATGACCGCCGCAATGCGCGCCGCCGTCATCGCCGGCTGCTTGGTGGCGATGGTGAAATGCAGCACGTGCACCAGCATGAAACCCAGCGCGTAGTTGAGGCCGAACGCCAGCGCTTCCCAGATCAGCGGCAGGTGCAGCTTGGCCAGCAGCAGCTTGATCAGCGCCATGAAGCCCACGATGACGCCGGCGCCCAGTGCGGCGCTGGCCATGTCTTTCCACTGTTTGCGGTCTTCGGCGATGTAGTGCTCACCGTGGCGGCCGGCGTGCTCGGTGACCTGGCGCGCCAGCATTTCGGTATTGCTGGTAAACACATCGCGCACGCTGAAGCGGCGGTTGTCGGCGCGCACCAGCTCGGCCAGCAGGCCGAACAGCGTGCCGTTGGCCGCCGGGCTGCTATCGGTGTCCAGCAGCGCCAGCAAGGTGCGCAGCCGGCCGATGTGCTGGCTGAGGCGGATCAGATGGTAGGTCAGCCCCACCGACACGCCGCGCTCGTGCGCCACCTTGCGCAGGCGGGCAATCAGCTGTTCGCACTGCTCCAGCAGCACCAGCATGTGCTTTTCGTCTTCCGGCTGGCAGGCCGGGTCCACCATCGCGTGGCGCGCCGACTCCACGTAGCGCATGGCTTCGGACGCCAGGTGCAGGAACGGCGACTCGAAGCGCTCGATGTCGGGGTAGACGCGCACCAGCTCCGGCTCAAGGCCGATAGCGGTAATGCGCGCCGTCAGCACCTGCACCGCCTCCAGCAACTGCAGGCGCACCGGGTTGGCCGCCGCCGGCGGCAGCTCGTCCCACGCCAGTGCCTGCCACAGTTCCAGCCACACTGCCTGCGCCACGCTGCCTACCCAGCGGTAGTCTTCCGGGTGATTGAAGATCAGGCCGAACTGGTCGGCCAGATGGTGGGCGGAACGCGCTGGCGGCAGCAGCCGCTCGCCAATACGGCGCTTGATGGCGGTGGAAAACGGCTCGTTGGACAGCAAGCCGGTGTCGGTATACAGCTGTACCTGGCGGGTGTTGCCCAGCAGGTCGAGGATGGCGCGGCGCAGGCCGGCGCGGTAGTCGGCGTGACGGCTCAACAGATAGGTCAGCGCGCGAAGGTTGCTGGTGGCCTGCACGAAGTCGCCGGCGTCTTCCGGTCGTGCCGCAGCCAGCAGGCCGGCCAGCGGCGGAACCGGGCTGTCGGTACTCTGGCGCGCGGCCAGGTTTTGCAAGAGTTGATCCATGCACCTTCCTGATACGGTTGTTGTTATTGATGGTGGGTCATCACCGCCAATGCGGCCACGCCCAGACTGAGGCCGGCGCCGCCTGATGACAAGTATCGGCGTTGCATGCGTCAGTACAATGTCTTTTTATGACCACGCGCCGGCTGCGGCGGTTCCTTTCGCCCAAAATCATCGCCAGACAGAATGCAAAAACCCCGGCCAAAGCCGGGGTCGGAGCAAAGGTTGGCCGCAGCGCAGCTGGCCCTAGTCGAACTTCAGGCCGCTGCCGGCGGCGCTAACCATCACCGTGGACTTCGGCGGGTACTTGCCGCCCAGAATGGCCTTGGCCAGCGGGTTTTCGATCTCGCTCTGGATGGCACGCTTCAGCGGCCGCGCGCCGTATACCGGATCGAAACCGGCGTCGGCAATCAGCGCCAGCGCACTGTCGTCCACCTGCAGGCTGATGTCCAGCTTGGCCAGGCGCTGTTCCAGCCGCTTCAGCTGGATGCGGGCGATGGAGCGGATGTGGTCTTGCCCCAGCGCGTGGAACACCACCAGTTCGTCGATACGGTTGACGAACTCGGGGCGGAAGTGCGCTTTCACCTCGGCCATCACCGCCAGCTTGATCACCTGGTAGTCGCGGTCTTCCATGTTCTGGATGTGCTGGCTGCCCATATTGGACGTCATCACGATTACCGTGTTCTTGAAGTCCACGGTACGGCCCTGGCCGTCGGTGAGGCGGCCGTCGTCCAGCACTTGCAGCAGCACGTTGAACACGTCGGGGTGGGCTTTTTCCACCTCGTCCAGCAGAATCACGCTGTACGGCTTGCGACGCACCTGCTCGGTCAGCAGGCCGCCTTCCTCGTAGCCCACGTAGCCGGGCGGCGCGCCGATCAGGCGGGCAACCGAGTGCTTCTCCATGTATTCCGACATGTCGATGCGGATCAGGTGCTCTTCGCTGTCGAACAGGAAGCCGGCCAGCGCCTTGCACAGCTCGGTTTTGCCCACGCCAGTCGGGCCCAGGAACAGGAAGGAACCATACGGGCGGTTAGGGTCGGCCAGGCCGGAGCGCGAGCGGCGGATGGCGTCGGCCACCACTGTTACCGCCTCGTCCTGCCCCACCACGCGCTGGTGCAGCACGCTTTCCATCTGCAGTAGCTTGTCGCGCTCGCCGGTCAGCATTTTGCTCACCGGAATGCCGGTCATGCGCGATACCACCTCGGCGACTTCCTCGGCACCGACCTGGGTACGCAGCAGGCGGTTGGGCGTGGCGTCGCCGCTGTCGGCGGCCTCGGCTTCCTTCAGGCGGCCTTCCAGCTGCGGCAGCTTGCCGTACTGCAGCTCGGCCAGTTTTTGCCAGTCGCCACGGCGCTTCAGCTCCTCGATCTCCACTTTTACCTGCTCGATCTCTTCCTTGATCGCCTGGCTGCCCTGCTGGCTGGCTTTTTCGGCTTTCCAGATTTCTTCCAGGTCGGCGTACTCGCGCGACAGGCTGTCGATTTCGTCCTCGATCAGCTGCAGGCGCTTTCTGGAGGCTTCGTCGCTCTCGCGCTTCACCGCCTCGCGCTCGATTTTCAGCTGGATCAGGCGACGGTCCAGCTTGTCCATTTCTTCCGGCTTGGAGTCCAGCTCCATCTTGATCTTGGACGCGGCTTCGTCGATCAGGTCGATGGCCTTGTCCGGCAAGAAGCGGTCGGTGATGTAGCGCTGGCTCAGCTCGGCGGCGGCCACGATGGCCGGGTCGGTAATGTCCACACCGTGGTGGATTTCGTACTTCTCTTGCAGGCCGCGCAGGATGGCGATGGTGTCTTCCACCGACGGCTCGTCCACCAGCACTTTCTGGAAACGGCGCTCCAGCGCGGCGTCTTTTTCGATGTACTTGCGGTATTCGTCCAGCGTGGTGGCGCCCAGGCAGTGCAGCTCGCCGCGCGCCAGCGCCGGCTTCAGCATATTGCCGGCGTCCATCGCGCCATCGGCCTTGCCGGCGCCCACCATGGTGTGGATTTCGTCGATGAACAGGATGATGTTGCCTTCATCCTTGGCCACGTCGCTCAGCACCGCCTTCAGCCGCTCTTCGAACTCGCCGCGGAACTTGGCACCGGCAATCAGGCCGGCCATGTCCAGCACCAGCAGCTTCTTGTGCTTCAGGCTTTCCGGCACTTCGCCGTTGACGATGCGCTGTGCCAGCCCTTCCACGATGGCGGTCTTGCCCACGCCCGGTTCGCCGATCAGCACCGGGTTGTTCTTGGTGCGGCGTTGCAGTACCTGGATGGCGCGGCGGATTTCGTCGTCGCGGCCGATCACCGGGTCCAGCTTGCCCATGCGGGCGCGCTCGGTCAGGTCCAGCGTGTACTTTTTCAGCGCCTCGCGCTGCTCTTCGGCGTCGGCATTGTCCACCGCCTCGCCGCCGCGCACGGCATCCACTGCCGCGGTGATGGCGGCAAGTTGGCCGCCGTGCTGCTTCAGCAGGCGGGCTGCCTCGCCCTTGTCGGCGGCCAACACCAGCAGGAACAGCTCGCTGGCGATGAACTGGTCGCCGCGCTTGGTGGCGGCCTGATCGGTCAGGTTCAGCAGCTTGCCCAGCTCGCGCGATACCGTGATGTCGCCATCGCCGCCGCTGACTTTCGGCAAACGCGCCACACTGTCGCGCAGCGCGGTTTTCAGCGCGCCCACATTGGTGCCGGCACGCGCCAGCAGGCTGCCGATGCCGCTTTCGGTATCGTCCAGCATGGCCAGCAGCAGGTGTTGTGGCTCGATAAAAGCATTGTCGGACGCCAGCGCCAGGCTCTGGGACTCGGCCAGCGCCTGCTGGAATTTGGTAGTGAGTTTGTCGAAACGCATGACAGCCTCCGTGGCAAAAAAGCTTCGATACCCCCTAGCTTGGGAGGGGTATGCTGCTTTTCAAGGTTCACATTGACGCCACTTTGCCTACGATCAAAGAGCAGCTGACACATTTACAAAGTAAACCTATGAAACGAGGGGCCATATGAAAAAGACAATACTGTCCTTTGCCTGCTGTTTCGCTGCCGGAACGACGCTGGCCGCGGAGACATCAGTACTGATCTTCGGCGCCTCACACCACGGCAGTTGCGATGCTGCGCGCTGGAACTGCGAATTAAGCAGCAGCAACCCCGGCCTTGGACTGGAATTGGCAGAACCGGGCCCCGATTACACTCTGTTCATCCGCGGTGGCGGCTACCGCGACTCGCTGCGCGAAACGGCCTACTTTGTGGCCGGCGGTGGCCGCAAGCAGTGGGAAATCAGCGATGAAGTCGTGGCAGGCGCCGGCGTGATGGTGGGCTACCTCAACGGCAGCGGCGTGCACGGCCTGGCCGGGCTGCCCTTCGTCACCGTAGGAGGGAAATTGCTACAACTGGAAATAGGCTATGCGCCCAAGCTGCAATGGAAAGACCGCATGATGCCGGCTACTACCACTTTCAGCTTGCGCTGGCAGCTGCAATAAAGTCCGTCATGCCCGTCGGGTTTTTGCATCGCACCATAGGCGATCACCCTGCAAGCGGGCATACTATGCGCCATCAACGTTTGACCCCGTGCCACCGGCACCTTGCCTGACCATGACCTCTCCCCTTCAAGCCGCCCGCCTGGACTGGAGCACCGGCCTGCCGATGTCGGCAGACTACGGTGACGTGTATTTTTCCCGCGACAGCGGCCTGGCCGAAACCCGTCACGTTTTCATCGACAACAACCAGCTGCCGCAACGCTTTGCTGCTTTGCAACAAGATGCCTTGTTCGTCATCGGCGAAACCGGCTTCGGCACCGGCCTGAACTTTCTGGTGGCATGGCAGTGCTTTCTGCAGCACGCACCGGCAGGCGCCCGGCTGGCGTTTGTCAGCACCGAAAAACACCCGCTAACCCCGGACGACCTGCAACGCGCGCTGGCCATGTGGCCCGAGCTAGCCACAGAAGCCGACGCGCTGCTGCGCCAGTACCAGGAGATGGCACCGGGCTGGCACCGCTACCTGCTGGCTGGCGGCCGCATCAGCCTTACCCTGCTGGTAGGCGACGCGCTGGCTACCTTGCCCGAGCTGGACGCCCGCGTCGATGCCTGGTTCCTGGACGGCTTTGCGCCGTCGCGCAACCCGGACATGTGGCAACCGGCGCTGTTTGAACAGCTGGCCCGCCTGAGCAAGCCCGGCGCCACGCTGGCCACTTTTACCAGCGCCGGCATCGTGCGCCGAGGCCTGGCCGAGGCCGGCTTCGCGGTAGAGAAAGTAGCGGGCTTCGGCAGCAAGCGCGAGATGACGCGTGGCCAACTCGACACCGCACCGGCTGCCGGCTGGCAAGCCCCGTGGTACGCCCGCCCGCAGTTGGCCGCCAACCGCGAACGCAGCGCTATTGTGGTGGGGGCTGGCATTGCCGGCGCCAGCACCGCCTACAGCCTGGCCGTGCGCGGCTGGCAGGTCACGGTGGTAGACCGCCACCCGCAGCCGGCCAGCGAAGCGTCCGGCAACCCGCAAGGCGTACTGTACACCAAGCTGTCGCCGCACTTCACGCCGCTGACACAGCTGATTCTGTCCGGCTACGGCTACAGCCTGCGTACGCTGCAAGCGCAGCTGCCGCAGGGTGAGGACAGCTGGCGCCAGTGCGGCGTACTGCAGCTGGCGCACAATGCCGATGAAGAAAAACGCCAGGGCGGCCTGGCGCTGGCCGGGTTGCCGCACGGCATCCTGCACGCGGTGAACGCCGAGCAGGCGTCGGCACTGGCCGGGCTGCCATTGCAGCATGGCGGGTTGTTCTTTCCGCAAGGCGGCTGGCTGCACCCGCCGGCACTGGTACGCCGGCTGCTGGACCACCCCAACATCACGCTGCGGCTGGCCACCGCCATTACCGAGCTGGCACAAAACCCGGCCGACAACAGCTGGGTGGCGATGGACAGCGACGGCCCGCTGGCCATTGGCAGCATTGCCGTACTGGCCACCGCCAACGAGACCGTCCAGTTCGACCCCACCTTCTACCTGCCGGTAAAACGCATTCGCGGCCAGGTATCGGTACTGCCGGCCACCGACGCCAGCCGCCAGCTGAAAACGGTGATCTGCGGCGAAGGCTATATCTCGCCGGCGCGCCACGATAGCCACTGCATGGGTGCCACCTTCAAGTTCGACACCAGCGACACCCGTGCCTGCGACGACGAGCACGAAGAAAACCTCGCCATGCTGGCGCAGATGGCGCCGGCGCTGCACGAGGCGCTGGGGGGCGAGGCACTGTCGGCCGCAGACTGCAGCGGCCGTGCCGCCTTGCGCTGCACCAGCCCGGACTACCTGCCGATGTGCGGTGCGGTGGTGGACCGCGAGGCGTTTATCGATTGCTACGGCCAGCTGGGCCGCGACGCGTCGCTGAAAATCAGCCAGCCGGCGCCGGAAGTGGGCGGGCTGTTTGTCAGCACGGCGCACGGTTCGCGTGGCATGGTCACTGCCCCGCTGTGCGGCGAGGTGCTGGCCAGCCTGCTGGAAAACGAACCGGCGCCGCTGCCCAAACCAATCATGGACGCCATCCACCCCAGCCGCTTCCTGATCCGTGACATCGTGCGGCAAAAGCTGCGCGACTAGCCACTTGCCATCGCAGCGACAAGGCCCTGGCGCGTGCGCCAGGGCCTTGTCGCGTGACGCATGCCCGATGTCTTCGGCTCAGGCCTCGGCCCCTGCTGCGCGCAGCAAGGCGCGGATGGGCTCCGGAATCGACACCGTTTTGCCGGCCTGGTAGTCCACCCACACCAGCGTGGCCTCACCCACTGCATAGACGGTGCTGTCGTCGCCGGCCAGGTAGAAGTGATGGCGCAGCTTCAGGCTGCTGCGGCCAACCTTTTCCACTTCGGTGGTCACCACCACAGTAGCCGGGTAGGAAAACTCGCGCTTGAAGGTACAACTGGTGCTGCCCAGCACCGGGCCGACACCGGCCGGGTCGATCGGGTGGCCGATGCTGTCCAGCCACTCCACGCGAATCTGCTCCATGTAGCGGAAGTAATAGGTATTGTTGAGGTGGCCCACCGCGTCCATGTCGCCCCAGCGCATGGTGATGGTACGGCGGTCCAGCAGTGGCAGTGTCTTTTCCATGTTTCGCCCCTTGTGTGCAATGCAGCATATGATAGCCGCCCGCTTACGCTAACGTAAGCAGTCGCGATGAACGCAGTGTTCGCCCGCCCCTGCCGGCTGCGCTACAATGCCAGCCCTTCGCCAAACCTTTGTACGCCATGGCCAAACTTTTCTATCGCTACGCTGCCATGAACAGCGGCAAAAGCACGCAGCTGCTGCAGATAGCCAATAACTACGAAACGATGGGCAAGGCCGTGCGCCTGTATACCGCCGCCATCGACCATCGCTATGGCGTGGGCAAGATCACCTCGCGGCTGAACATCCAGCGCGACGCGCTGACCTACGACGACGGTTTCGACTTTCTGGCGCAAGACTATCAGGGCATTGCCTGCGTACTGATCGACGAAGCCCAGTTCCTCACCAGCCAGCAGGCGCAGCAACTGCACCGCCTGGCGCATACCCGTGGCGTGCCGGTGATCTGCTTCGGCTTGCGCAGCGACTTCAAGGGCGAGCCGTTCCCCGGCGCCGCCTGGCTGCTGGCACTGGCCGAGGACATCGAAGAAATCAAGACCATCTGCCACTGCGGCCGCAAGGCCACCATGCACATCCGCATGGATGGGCAAGGCCAGCGTATTCAGGAAGGCCCGCAGGTGGATATCGGCGACGAAACGCGTTACCAGGCGGTGTGTGCCGACTGTTTCTATCAAGGCGAACAAGCATGAGCAAACCCCGCAAGGACAGCAAACCCGGCAGCGACAGCGCGCTGCGCCAGGCTGCCGACAAACGCCACGCCCAGGCCGAAGCGGCCTGCCGCACCGTGCTGGATACCTTTGCCGCACTGGCCGAAGACAGCGCCTGGCAAGGCTGCGAGATGGCGGTGAAATACGCGCAGATGGCGGCGGTGTACGCACGCAAGATCCGCAACGGCCGCGTGATCAGCCCGGCCGACTTCAACGCGGCGGTAGAAGTGTGTACCGCCGCGCGCCGCGCCCTGCGCAGCCTGGACGCCGAGCTGACTTTTGCCGGCCACCCGCAGCAAGCGGCGCTGACCGACGCGGCCAACCTGAGCTACCAGGTACTGCTGGCGCACCACCAGCTGACCAAAGGCAAGGCGTAAGCCGCCGGCGGCCACCACACGGCTGGCTTGCACCCGTCGTCGTCAGTGGATGCAACGCAACAAGGCCACGGCTATGCCGTGGCCTTGTGCTTCCAGCGGCAGACAGCATCCGGCCCAAGCTTGTACCGGACCCGGCAAAGCCGGGCCGCGCCACGGCAGTTTTTGAAACCGCCGCCTTTCCGTTTACAAAAAAAGCCTGTCTGCTCCGCAGACAGGCTTTTTCATCAAGCTCAGCACAAGGCCACGGCTATGCCATGGCCTTGTGCTTTTACAACGCTGCGTTTCTACCGATCAGCCAGCGTGTGCCGCCTGCCACTGCGCGTGCACACGGGCCACCTCGTCCAGCCAGCGCTGCTTGTCTGCTGCCGGCAGCCAGCTGGCCTCGAAGCTGTTGTTCACCAGCTGTACCACTTCGGCGTCGCTCAGGCCCAAGGCCTCGCGGCAGGCGTAGAAGTTCTGGTTCAGGTAGCCACCAAAGTAAGCCGGGTCGTCCGAGTTCACCATCGCCGCCAGGCCAGCCTGCAGCATGCGGCGCAGCGGGTGCTGCGCCAGGTCCGGCGTGACCTGCAAACGCTGGTTGGATAACGGGCACACGGTCAGCGGCGTACGGTCTGCGGCCAACCTTTGCACCAGCGCCTCGTCTTCCAGGCTGCGTACGCCGTGGTCGATGCGGCATACCTGCAGCAGGTCCAGCGCCTCCACCACATACGCCGCGGGGCCTTCCTCGCCAGCGTGCGCCACACAGGGCAAGCCCAGTGCATGGCAGCGGGCAAACAGGCGGGCAAACTTGGACGGCGGGTGGCCCAGCTCGCTGGAATCCAGCCCGAAACCGTCGATACCGGCCAGGAACGGCTCGGCCTGGTGCAGCACCGCCATGCCGGCTTCTTCGCTGAGGTGGCGCAAAAAGCTCATGATCAGGCGCGAGCTCATGCCCCACTGCGTCTGCGCGGCGTCCAGCGCACGGCGAATGCCGTGGTAGACGGTGGCGAAGGCGATGCCGCGGTCGGTATGGGTTTGCGGGTCGAAGAAGATCTCGGTGTGCACGATGCGGTCGGCGTGCGCGCGCTCCAGGTAAGCCCAGGTCAGGTCGTAGAAATCCTGCTCGGTTTGCAACACGCCGGCGCCGGCGTAGTACAGGTCCAGAAACGATTGCAGGTTGTCGAACTGATACGCCGCGCGCAGCGTGTCGATATCGGCGTACGGCAGCGTCATGCCGTTACGGGCCGCCAGCGCAAACATCAGCTCCGGCTCCAGCGTGCCTTCAATGTGCAGGTGCAGCTCGGTTTTGGGCAGGGCGGCGATCAGGGAATCCACGGGATGGGTCATGGCAGGCTTTCGGCTAGGTTGGCCGCAACGCGGCCTGTTCAAACACGTATGATGACGCGGCCCGGCGTGGCCGGGCCCGGTAAAACCTTTGGGTATACTTTATCAGCAGCCAGTGGCTGGCCACAGGCGCCGGCCGGTCTTTCTGCTTAGCCCACGCCGGCGGCCATACCAAAGCAAAAAGCCCCGCAGTGCGGGGCTTTTTGATTCTGGCGGAGAGGGGGGGATTCGAACCCCCGTCAGGGTATTACCCTGAACACGCTTTCCAGGCGTGCGACTTAAACCACTCATCCACCTCTCCAGAATGTGTTGCTGGCAGCTTGGCTGCGGCAATCTCCGGCTGGGCGCAGATTGTAAAAACTGGCGGAGAGGGGGGGATTCGAACCCCCGTCAGGGTATTACCCTGAACACGCTTTCCAGGCGTGCGACTTAAACCACTCATCCACCTCTCCAGATGGCTCTTTTCGACTTGCCGTGCGGCGTTTCGTCGTCAGAGGCTGCGCATTGTAGTGAACGACCCCGCGCTTGGCAAGCTTTTTTACAAAAAAATGCATGCATTACCGCGCCCTGCCCGCTCCCACCGGCCAGCACCACGACACAAGCGACTGATCCGGCAAACAAAAGCGGCGCCGGGCGCATGGTGGCAGCCAGCCAGCGCTGCCTTCAGGTAGAATTGCGGCATTGCAAAACTTATTGCCAAAGACACGATGCGCATTGCTCTTGCCCAGTTCAACCCGGTTGTCGGCGACATTGCCGGCAATACCCAGAAAATCCTGGCCCTGGCACACCAGGCCATCGCCCAGGGTGCCGACATCCTCGTCACCCCCGAGCTGGCCCTCACCGGCTACAGCCCGGAAGACCTGCTGCTGCGCGACCACTTCTACCGCGCCATTGCCGCCGGCCTGGACGAGCTGGAGCAACTGGACGGCATCACGCTGGTGATCGGCCACCCGGCCAAGCTGGGCAACGAACGCTTCAACGCTGCCACCGTGCTGCGCGACGGCCACCGCTTGGGCCAGTACCACAAGATGCTTCTGCCCAACAACGAAGTGTTCGACGAATGCCGTTACTTCACCCCTGGCGCGGCGCCGCTGGTATTCGAGCAGAACGGCGTGCAGGTGGGCGTGCTGATCTGCGAAGACGTGTGGTCGATCGAGCCGGCGGCCGAAGCCGCCGATGCCGGCGCCGACGTGATCGTGTCGCTGAACGCGTCGCCGTTCCACCGCAACAAGATCGAAACCCGCCACGAGATGCTGCGCTACCGGGTGCAGGAAACAGGCCTGCCCATCGCCTACGTCAACCTCACCGGCGGCCAGGACGAACTGGTGTTCGACGGCGGCTCGTTCGCGCTGAACAAACAGGGCGAGCTGGTGGCGCAGGCCGCCGCCTACGACGACGAACTGCTGCTGCTGGACTACGACGGCCACGACTTCACCGCCGCCCGTCAGGCCACCCTGCCCGGCGAGCTGGAAAGCGTGTACCGCGCGCTGGTGGTGGGCGTGCGTGACTACATCGGCAAGAGCGGCTTCCCCGGCGCGCTGCTGGGCCTGTCCGGCGGCATCGATTCTGCCCTTACCCTGGCCATTGCCGTGGATGCACTGGGTGCCGACCGCGTGCACGCGGTGATGATGCCGTCGCGCTACACCGCCGACATCAGCGTGGACGATAGCCGCGACATGGTGCAGCGCGTGGGCGTGAAGTACGACGAAATCGAAATCTGGCCGATGTACGAAAGCTTCATGGCGGCGCTGGCGCCGTCGTTTGACGGCCTGGCGATGGACACCACCGAAGAAAACCTGCAGGCGCGTATTCGCGGCACCCTGCTGATGGCGCTGTCCAACAAGACCGGCAAGCTGGTGCTGACCACCGGCAACAAGTCGGAAATGACCACCGGCTACTGCACGCTGTACGGCGACATGGCCGGCGGCTTTGCCGTGCTGAAAGACGTAGCCAAAACCCTGGTGTTCGAGCTGTGCCGCTGGCGCAATACCGTCGGTGACATCATCCCCGAGCGCATCATCACCCGTCCGCCGTCGGCCGAGCTGCGCCCGGACCAGAAAGACCAGGACAGCCTGCCGCCGTACGAGGTGCTGGACGCCATCATGGCGCGCTACGTGGAGCACAATATGTCGGCCGCCGAGATCATCCGCGACGGCTTTGCCGAGGCCGACGTCAACAAGGTGGTGCGCCTGCTGAAGATCAACGAATACAAGCGCCGCCAGGCGCCGGTGGGCCCGCGCATTACCCATCGCGGCTTCGGCAAGGACTGGCGCTACCCCATCACCAACCGTTTCAGCTAAGGCCCTGCCGGCTGCCGCCAGGCGCCGGCCACCCGCAGCAAAACGGTTGCGGCCAACCCCGGCAACCCAGGTTGGCCGCACCACGCCAGGCGGCAGGCACCGGCCGCCACTGTGTTAAGCGTTGTTAAGCGGTGCGAATCTGCGGCCGCCCATGCGGTCACACCACCGTTGCAACCCCACAAGGAACACCATGAAAACCATTGCCAGCGCCCTGTTGTGCGTCGCCCTCGCCGCCCCGGCCCACGCCGCCGCCATCGCCCAGCTCAAACAGTTTGTCGGCAGCACCAAAACGCTGTCGGCCAACTTCAGCCAGACCGTCAGCAGCAAGGGAAAACAGGAAACCGCCAGCGGCGTGATGGAGCTGCAACGCCCCGGCAAGCTGCGCTGGGCGTACAGCAAGCCGTTCGAACAGCTGATTGTCGGCGACGGCAGCACGCTGTGGATTTACGACAAAGAACTGGCGCAGATCACCAAGCGCAAACAGGCCGGCGCGCTGGGCAGCAGCCCCGCCGCCCTGCTAGCCGGCAGCAACGCCATCGAGCGCGACTACCTGCTGCGCGAGATGGGCCGCCAGGGCGACGTGGAATGGCTGGCCGCCAGCCCGAAGAAGGCCGACAACACCTTCGAATCGATCAAGATGGGCTTCAGCAATAACCAGCTGGTGGAAATGGAGCTGACCGACAGCTTTGGCAACCTCACCCGCATCCGCTTTAGCGACATCAGGAAAAACCCGCCGCTGCCGGCAGCCAACTTCAGCTTCACGCCGCCCAAGGGCGTGGACGTGGTAAGCGAGTAAGCGATGGACCTGTTTGCGCGCGAACCGCAAAAACCGCTGGCCGAGGCGCTGCGCCCGGCGTCGCTGGATGACGTCATCGGCCAGCAACACCTGATCGGCCCCGGCAAACCGCTGCGACTGGCCATCGAGGCGCAAGTACCGCACAGCATGATCCTGTGGGGCCCGCCCGGCGTCGGCAAAACCACGCTGGCGCGCATCCTGGCTCGTGCCTTCGACGCCGAGTTCATCCCGCTGTCGGCGGTACTGTCCGGCGTCAAGGACATCCGCGAAGCGGTGGAGCGCGCCCACGCCACGCTGCAGCAAAGCGGCCGCCGCACCATCCTGTTTGTCGACGAGGTGCACCGCTTCAACAAGAGCCAGCAGGACGCCTTTTTGCCGTTTGTGGAATCCGGCCTGCTCACCTTCATTGGCGCCACTACCGAAAACCCGTCGTTCGAGGTCAACGCCGCGCTGCTGTCGCGCGCCCAGGTCTACGTGCTGACATCACTGGCCGCCGACGAGCTGCAGGCGCTGTTCGAGCGGGCGGCGGCCAACGGCGCGCTGGACGGGCTGGACATCGACGCCGACGCCCGCAACGCGCTGGCAGGCTACGCCGACGGCGACGCCCGCCGCTTCCTGAACCTGCTGGAACAAACCCGTACCGCCGCGCTGGCACGCAAGACCGCACGCGTCGACAGCGCCTTTCTGGCCGAGGTACTCAGCGTCAACGCCCGCCGCTTCGACAAGGGCGGCGACGCCTTCTACGACCAGATCTCGGCGCTGCACAAATCGGTACGCGGCTCCAACCCTGACGCCGCGCTGTACTGGCTGACGCGCATGCTGGACGGCGGCGCCGACCCGCGCTACCTGGCGCGCCGCATCGTACGCATGGCGTGGGAAGACATCGGCCTGGCCGACCCGCGTGCCATGCAGATCGCCAACGACGCCGCCGCCACCTACGAACGCCTGGGCAGCCCGGAAGGCGAGCTGGCGCTGGGCCAGGCGGTGATCTACCTGGCCATCGCGGCCAAGAGTAATGCCGGCTACATGGCGTATAATGCTGCCCGCGCCTTCGTGGCAGGCGACAGCTCGCGCCCGGTGCCGGTACACTTGCGCAATGCGCCTACCCGGCTGATGAAAGAGCTGGGTTACGGCCACGAATACCGCTACGCCCACGACGAGCCGCACGCGTATGCGGCGGGCGAAACCTATATGCCGGAAGGCCTGGAAGACGTGCGCTGGTACGAACCGGTGCCGCGCGGGCTGGAGAGCAAGATTGCCGACAAGCTGGCCTTTCTGCGCCAGCTGGACGACGAAGCCCATTCAAAGAAACAGGATTAGAACATGCTGGATATCCAACTGCTGCGCAGCAATATCGATGAAGTGGCGGCCCGCCTGGCCAGCCGTGGCTACACGCTGGAGGTAGACGCCTTCAACGCCCTGGAAGCCGAACGCAAATCCCTGCAAACCCGCATGCAGGACCTGCAATCCCAGCGCAACAGCACCTCCAAGCAAATCGGCATTGCCAAGAAAAACGGCGAAGACGTGTCCGCCATCATGGCGCAAGTTGCCACCCTGGGCGACGAGCTGAAAGCCGCCGAAGACGCCTTCGCCGCGGTACAAAGCCGCCTGGACAACTGGCTGCTGACCATACCCAACGTACCGCACGAGTCGGTTCCGGCCGGTGAAGACGAAAGCGGCAACGTGGAAGTGCGCCGCTGGGGCACCCCGCGCAGCTTTGACTTCGACATCAAGGACCACGTTGACGTGGGCGCGCCGCTGGGCCTGGACTTCGAAACCGGCGCCAAGCTGTCCGGCGCCCGCTTTACCGTGCTGCGCGCCGATATCGCCCGCCTGCACCGCGCGTTGGCGCAGTTCATGCTGAACACCCACAGCGAACAACACGGCTACAGCGAAACCTACACCCCGTACATCGTCAACAGCGACGTACTTTACGGCACCGGCCAGCTGCCGAAGTTTGCCGAAGACATGTTCCGCGTGGAGCGGGGTGGCGAGGCCGCCGCCCAGGCGCAGTACCTGATCTCCACCTCGGAAATCACCATGACCAATATGGTGCGCGAGTCGGTACTGAAGCACGACGAACTGCCGCTGAAATTTACCGCCCACTCGCCGTGCTTCCGCTCCGAAGCCGGCGCCTACGGCCGTGACACCCGTGGCCTGATCCGCCAGCACCAGTTCGACAAGGTGGAAATGGTGCAGATCGCCCACCCGGACCACTCGTTTGCCGCGCTGGACGAAATGGTGGGCCACGCCGAGGTGATCCTGCAGCAACTGGGCCTGCCGTACCGCGTGATGGCGCTGTGCAGCGGCGACATGGGCTTTGGCTCGCACAAGACCTTCGACCTGGAAGTATGGCTGCCGGCGCAGAACACCTACCGTGAAATCAGCTCCTGCTCGAACATGGGCGACTTCCAGGCGCGCCGCATGATGGCCCGCTTCAAGGACGCCGACGGCAAGAACCGCTACGTGCACACGCTGAACGGCTCCGGCCTGGCGGTGGGCCGCACGCTGGTGGCGGTACTGGAGAACTACCAGAACGCCGACGGCAGCGTCACCATCCCCGAAGTGCTGCGCCCGTACATGGGTGGCCGCGACAAGATCGGCGGTTAAGCCCTATGGCACCAGGTTGGCCGCATGCGGCCAAGCTGGCTAACAAAAAGCCGATGCAACTGCATCGGCTTTTTTCATGATGGCATCGCGCAGGGTTAGCCCGGCTTCACCCATTCAGCCTGTAGCAGCGTATGAAATTCGGCCGCAGGCACCGGCTTGCCAAACAGATAACCTTGCGCCATATGGCAGCCTTCCGCCAACAGGAAATCACGGTGCGCCGGCAACTCCACCCCCTCCGCAACGATGGACAAACCCAGGCTGCGCCCCATCGAGATGATGGCCGAGGCAATGGCGGCGTCGTCGCGGTCGTGGTCCAGATCCTTGATAAAGGAACGGTCGATCTTCAGCACTTGTACGGGCAGGCGCTTGAGGTAGGCCAGCGACGAATAACCGGTGCCGAAATCGTCGATTGCCAGCGTCACCCCCATCGCGCGCAGGCCTTCCAGCGCCTTCATCACTTCCACGTCGGTATCCATCGCCGTGCTTTCGGTCATTTCCAGCTCGAGGCAGGCTGCCGGCAGGCCGGTGTCGGCCAACACGTCGCGCACGGTATCGACAATATGGCCGAACTTGAGCTGGCGGCCGGACAGATTGACCGCCACGCGGCCAACGAACACGCCCTCATCCAGCAGCGACTTGGTAAAACGACAGGCCTCCTGCAGCACCCAGCTACCCAGCGGCACGATCAGCGCGCACTCTTCGGCCACCGGAATGAACTCGGCCGGCGACACCATGCCCAGTTCCGGATTCTGCCAGCGGATCAGCGCCTCCATGCCCACCAGCTTGCCACTGGTCACTTCCACCTTGGGTTGGTACCACACCTGGAACTCCTGCTTCATCAGGCCACGATGCAGGCTGTATTCCAGCCGCAAACGCGCCATCGCACTGGCGTTCATATCGGCGGTGTAAAACTGAAAAGTATTCTTGCCACGATTTTTGGCGCGATACATGGCCGCGTCGGCATTTACCAGCAGGCTGTCGGCGGTATTGCCGTCGTCCGGAAACATGGCTATGCCCATGCTGGCAGACACAAACACCTTATTGCCGGCACCTAGCGCCACTTCACCGGTAATACCGGCCAGCATGGCTTGCGCCAGCGCGGCCACCGCATTGGGCTGGCACTGGCCGGACAGCAACACGGTAAACTCGTCGCCCGCCAGCCGGGCTGCCACGGCCCCCGGTGGCAGCTGGCTCTGAATGCGGTTGGCTATCTTGATCAGCAGCTCGTCACCCGCCTGATGACCCAGGGTGTCGTTGATCAGCTTGAAGCGGTCCAGATCAATAAAGATCAGCGCCAGCGGCTGCTCCAGCTCTTGTGCACGCTCCACTGCCAATTGCAGTTTTTCGCCAAACAGCGTGCGATTGGGCAAGCCGGTCAGCGCATCGTGGTTAGCCAGAAAGTGCAGACGCTCTTCCGCCTGCTTGCGCTGGGTGATATCGGTAAATACCGCCACATAGTGACGGGCACCGCCATGGCCATCCGGGATAGCGGTAATGGTGAGGTGCTCGGTATACAGCAGGCCGCTCTTGCGCCGGTTGACCACCTCGCCCTGCCACATGCCCTGTGCTTTGAGCTGGCCCCACATGCGGCGGTAAAAGTCGTCGTCCTGACGGCCGGATTTCAGCAAGGCCGGCGTCTGGCCTACCGCTTCGTCACGGCTGTAACCGGTAATGCGGCTGAATGCGGGGTTCACCGACTGGATGACGCCATTGGGGTCGGTAATCAGGATGCCTTCCATGGTGGACTCGAATACCTTGTCCGCCAGTTGCAGGCTTTCACGCGAGCGCAGCAAGGCCTCGTCGCGCTCGCGCAGCACGGCGCGCAGCTCGGACAGGTATTCCTGTTCGATCGAGGCCAGGATGTCGGCCATGCTGATGATGGCCAACAGCTTGCCGTCGTCGGCCACCACGCCCAGGTGGCGGATCTGGTATTCCATGAACACTTTGCGCGCGGCCAGCAGCGTCATGGTGGCCGGCACCGAACGCAGCGGGTAGCTGGCCAGGTCGGCCGCACAGCGTGCCTGCTCCGGCTGCGCCAGGTAGCGCACCATATCACGGCGGGTGATGATGCCCCAGCTGGCGTCGGCGTAGCGTACTGCCAGCGCCTCTACCGAGAAGTCGCGCATGCACTGCATCACTTCGGCAGCCGGGGCTTCGGCGTAGATCACCACCAGCGATTGTCGTGCCAACGTGTCCAGCCGCTTCATGCGCAAAAACAGCTCGGCGTCCTGGTTCAGCAGGATGTCGGTAGCCGATACCACGCCCACCATCTGGCCGTCGCCATTGCGCACGATAAGGTGGCGCACATTGTGTTCCATCAGCATGCGGGTGGCGTCGGGCAGGCTGCAGTCCAGGGCGACCGCCAGCACCGGCGCGCTCATCACCTCACCCATTACCAGCGTGGCACTGCCAGGCTGGCGCAAGTCAAGCTTGATGGCGTCGGTTTCAGTCCAGATACCGATCGGCTCGCCAGTGTCACTTACAACCACAATAGAGCCGCACAGCGCTTCACACATGGCTTGCGCCGCTGCCGCCACCGTCATGGTAGGCGGACAGCACAATACATTGCGTGACACGATGCTTTCTACGGTATGCGATGAAGACACGCCGGGCTCCGAAGACTGACAAATAAAGAAGTGTTACATTTTAACAGCTGATTTAATACAAACAATAATTAAATACACGCCACTCAGCGTCCGATTATGCAGCAAGTTGCTGCACCCGCCAGCGCAATGGACTCGCGTTTGCGCCAGGTCAGATATTACAACATCTTATTCACATATACGTTTGATGCAATAGAAAACACTTGGTTCTCGTTCAATATTCATCAACAAGATTGTGCTCATGTCACGGCTGCTTTGTGCCGATAACACAGATGCCTATCCGTACATACAGACTGGAGCCAATCAAATGGACATCAGCAGCATCAGCAGCCGCCCGCCCCTGCCCGTGGGCGTATCGGCCGGCAACCAGCAGACGCAGGCCAGCTCAAGCACCGCTACCGCTACCCCGCAGGAAACCGTCGCCCTGGGCCAGACCCCGGTCGACGAGGCCCTCACCTACCCCGACCCGCGCAAAGCCGCCGCCAAGGACAAACCCGACCTGCAGACCATGCTGGACGAATCCAACCGCAAGGTGGATGAGTTCATGCAGTTGCTGGGCGGCATGGTGGAAAAGCAGGGGCTGGAGTGGAGCAAGCTGGTCAGTGGCGAACAAAAGCTGACCGCCGACGCCGAAACCATCGCCAAAGCCAAGGAAGCCGTGTCCGAAGACGGCGAATTCGGCGTGCGCAAGACCGCCGAGCGCATCCTGACCTTTGCCAAGATGGGCATCGGTGACGACCCGGAAAAAATCGCCACCTTCCGCAAGGCGGTCGAGAAAGGGTTTGACGACGCCGCCAAGATACTGGGCGGCAAACTGCCGCAGATCAGCGAGGACACCCGCAAGGTAATCATGGGCGAGTTCGACCGCTGGGAAAAAGAAGGCATCCCCAGCGGCGACAGCGTCAGCCTGAAAAAAGCGGACAGCCCGGCCAAAACGCCAACCGGCGTCAATACCAGCGCCTGACGCACCCAGCCCGTCCGGCTGCCGTCACCCGCCCAGCCCGCCCTTGTGGCGGGCTTTGCCTTGCCTGCGCTCTGTTATACTGCCGCCTTGTCGAATTTCTGCTCTTTACCGCGCATGACCACCCCCGCCCTGTCCGACCTGAAAGCCGCGCTGGCCACCTGCCTGCTGCGCGACCGCCACGCCCTCAAACGCAAGCTGCAAGATGCCGAGCAACGCCTGCGCAAGCAGCAACCGGCCGACAAGCTGCTGGCCGACATCGCCGCGCAGATTGCGCGCTCTGCCAGCCGCGCCGCCGTGCGTGCCGAACACCTGCCGCGGCCAACGTTTGACGAGGCACTGCCGGTCAACCAGAAGCTGGACGACATCAAGGCCGCCATTGCGGCCAACCAGGTGGTGATCATCTGCGGCGAAACCGGCTCCGGCAAAACCACGCAGCTGCCCAAAATCTGCCTGGAGCTGGGCCGCGGCGTGTACGGCCTGATCGGCCACACCCAGCCGCGCAGGTTGGCCGCACGTTCGGTGGCCACCCGCATCGCGCAGGAGCTGGGCAGCGAGCTGGGCACCCACGTCGGTTTCAAGGTGCGCTTCAACGACAAGCAGTCGGAACGCAACGTCATCAAGCTGATGACAGACGGCATCCTGCTGGCAGAAACCCAGACCGACCGCTTTCTTACCGCCTACGACACCATCATCATCGACGAGGCGCACGAGCGCAGCCTCAACATCGACTTCCTGCTGGGCTACCTGAAGCAGCTGCTGCCGCGCCGCCCCGACCTGAAAGTGATCATCACCTCGGCCACCATCGACGCCGACCGCTTTGCCCGCCACTTCGGCAACGCGCCGGTGATCGAGGTATCGGGCCGTACCTACCCGGTGGAAGTGCGTTACCGCCCGCTGAAGCAGCGCGACGAAGACGAGCGCGAGATGGAGATGGAAGACGCCATCGTCGAGGCGGTGGACGAAATCTCGCGCCACGGCGCCGGCGACATCCTGGTGTTCCTGCCCGGCGAACGCGAAATCCGCGACACGGCCGACAAGCTGCGCCGCAGCGGCATCCGCCATTACGAGATCCTGCCGCTGTTTGCCCGCCTGTCCAACGAAGACCAGCAGAAAATCTTCAAGCCGTCCGGCGGCCGCCGCATCGTGCTGGCCACCAACGTGGCGGAAACCTCGTTGACCGTGCCCGGCATCAAGTACGTGATCGACACCGGCCTGGCGCGCATCAAGCGCTACAGCCCGCGCGCCAAGGTGGAACAGCTGCTGGTAGAGAAAATTTCGCAGGCGGCGGCACGCCAGCGGGCCGGCCGTTGTGGCCGGGTGGAGGCCGGCGTGTGCGTCCGCCTGTACGACGAGGCCGATTTCAACGCCCGCAGCCCGTTTACCGACCCCGAAATCGTGCGCAGCAGCCTGGCCGCCGTCATCCTGCGCATGGCAGCGTTGCAGCTGGGCGACGTTGACCAGTTCCCGTTCATCGAACCGCCATCCTCACGCCTGATCGCCGACGGCTACCAGGTACTGCAGGAGCTGGGCGCGGTCAACGAACAGAAACAGCTGACCGCCGTCGGCAAGGAGCTGGCGCGCATTCCGGTCGACCCCAAGGTTGGCCGCATGCTGCTGGCCGGCCGCGACTTTGCCTGCGTGCGCGAGGTGCTGATCATCGCCGCCGGCCTGTCGATCCAGGACCCGCGCGAGCGGCCATTTGAAGCACGCGAAGCCGCCGACCGCGCTCACGCCCGCTTCAACGATGAAAAATCGGACTTCCTGGCCTACCTGCACCTGTGGGACTTCTTCAGCGCCGCGCTGGCAGACAAACAAAGCAACCGCCAGCTGGTGAATACCTGCCACCAGCACTTCCTGTCGCACCTGCGCCTGCGCGAGTGGCGCGAGCTGCACGCGCAGCTGGTAGACATCGCCGCCGACCTGGGCCTGATCGACAAAGACAAAGCCTACGCGCCGCCGGCGACGCCGAGCAACCCGGAGACCAGCGCCAAGAAACGCAGCCAGGCCGAAGCCGTGGCGTACGAAAACCTGCACAAGGCGCTGCTGACCGGCCTGATCGGCAACGTGGGCATGAAGTCGCAGGAGAGCGACGACTACACCGGCGCCCGTGGCAGCAATTTCCTGGCGTTCCCCGGCACCGGCCTGAAAAAGTCGCGCCCCAAATGGATTGTGGTGGCCGAGCTGGTAGAAACCAGCAAGCTGTACGGCCGCTGCGTGGCCAAGATCGAGCCGGAATGGGTGGAGGCCGTGGCGCCGCACCTGGTGAAGCTGCATCACTACGAGCCACACTGGGAAAAAGCGCGCGGCGAGGTGGTGGCCAGCGAGCGGGTCACCCTGTTCGGTCTGACGCTGATTGCGCGCCGGCCGGTCAGCTACGGCCGCATCGCACCGGAAGAAGCCCGCGAGCTGTTCATCCGTGGCGCGCTGGTGGCGATGGAATACGTCAGCAACGCCCCGTTCTTCCAGCGCAACCAGCAGCTGATCCGCGAGGTGGAGCAGCTGGAACACAAGGCGCGCCGCCAGGACGTGCTAGTAGACGAGGAAGCCTTGTTTGCGTTCTACGCCGAACGCATCGGCAGCGAGGTAGTGGACGCCGCCAGCTTCGAGGTATGGCGCAAAACCGCCGAGCAGGCCAACCCCAAGGTGCTGTTCCTCACCCGCGACGAGCTGATGCGCCACGCCGCCGAGCACGTGTCGGAAAACCAGTTTCCGGAATGGCGCGAACTGGCAGAAAGCCGCTGCCGCCTGCGCTACCGCTTTGAACCCAACCACCCGCTGGACGGCGTCACCATCGACCTGCCGCTGGCGGTACTGAACACGCTGCAACCGGCCGAGTTCGAATGGCTGGTACCGGGTATGATCCGCGACAAGCTGCAGGCCATGATCAAGGGCCTGCCCAAGCAGATCCGCCGCAGCTGCGTGCCGGTGCCCGATTTTGTGACCAAGTTCCTGCTGACCGAGCCGGACACCAGCAAGCCGATTGCGCCGCAGCTGGCGCACTACATCCTGCGCCACACCGGCGGCGTAAAGGTGGACCCGCTGGAATTCGACACCATGGCGCTGCCGCCGCACCTGCTGTTCAACTTCCGCATTGTGGACGACGGCAAACAGGAAATCGGCATGGGCCGCGACCTCTTGGCGCTGCAAAAGCAGTTTGGCCAGGCCGCACAGCTGACCTTCCGCGACACCAGCGCCGAGTTCGAGCGTGACCACGTCGAGGCGTGGGACTTTGGCGAGCTGCCGCAGGCGATCCAGTTTGCCCGCGGCCGCCAGCAGCTCACCGGCTTTCCGGCGCTGACCATCGAAACCGACGCCAAGGGCGAACACGTGGCCATCCGCCTGTTCGATACCGAGGTTGTGGCCAACCATGCCCACCGCCAGGGGGTGATCCGCCTGCTGCAGTACCAGCTGAAAGAGCACATGAAGCAGCTGAACAAGGGCCTGCCGGGCATGACACAGCTGGGTCTGCAACTGCGCAATGTGTGTAATGTGGACGAGCTGCTGCAAGACGCCATCGCGGCTATCTGCGACCGCGCCTTCATCGGCGAGGACGAGCTGCCGCGTACCGAGAAAGCGTTCAACGACCAGAAAGCCCGCGCCCGTACCCGCCTGCCGGCGGTGACCCAGGCGGTGACCGGCTACCTGAACCAGGTGGCAGGCGAGTACGGCCCACTGAGTACCAAGCTGCAAAAGCACAAGCTGGGCTACGAACTGAAGCAGCAGCTGGAGCGCCTGGTACACAAGGGCTTCCTGCAAGCCACACCGTGGAGCCAGTTGCCGCACCTGCCGCGCTACATGAAAGCGATGAGTCTGCGCATGGACAAACAACCAACCAACGCGCAGCGTGACGGCCAGCGCGGCGCCGAAATCCGCGAGCTGTGGGCGCGCTGGGAAGCGCGCATGGCCGAAGAAGCAGAACGCGGCCAACCTTCGCCGCAGCTGCAGGCCTTCCGCTGGCACATCGAAGAACTACGCGTCAGCCTGTTTGCGCAAGAACTGAAAACACCGTACCCGGTATCGGTAAAACGGCTACAGAAATTATGGGACGAGCTGCCACGCGGCTGATACCGCCAAACAAGATGATGATGGCAGGCTGTTGCGTGGCGTGACTTTTGCAGCAGCAACCGCTGCCCCGGCGTCACGCAAGGTGACTGGCCCGCCATTTGCATCGATAATCAGACTCGCCGATCAACGCCCTCGAACCCAAGCATATGGACAAGCAGGAAAAGCCGCAGCAACTAAACCAGGTCGTGAAGGTAGGCGAAGCTTTGCCCGCCGATGTGTACGCGGCCAATGGCCTGCTGCTGTTACGCAAGGGCCACTATGTACTGAACGAAAAACAGCGTGAACGCCTGGTGGCGCTAGGCATGACCCACCCGGCCAATGCACTGCCACCGGTAGAAAGCGACCTCACCCGTATAGGCGAGTTCAGCCCGTTTGAAGAAATCCAGTACGCTGCGCGCCACCTTGATTACCTGCTGGGCGCCGGTTTATCGGCCAAAGGCTTCGAGCAGCGAGTACGCGCGCTGGCCAACCGCCTGATTGCATTTACCGAAAAAGCCCCCGACGGCATGCTGGCGTCGCTGTTGCTGGTGCCGCTGGCCAAATACTCGTCGGCACACAGCATCCACGTTGGCATCATCCTGGCAGTGCTCACGCGCCGGCTGGAACTGGAAGCGCCAGCACGTAACAGCCTGATTGCCGCCGCGCTGACCATGAACCTGTCGATTGCGGCGCTGATGGACGAGCTGCATCACCAGAGCAGCCCGCTGAGCAACGAGCAGCGCAGCTTGATTGAAGGCCATCCGCTACTGTCATCCGCCATGCTGCGCGAGCTCGGCATTGAAGATGAATTGTGGCATTTGCTGGTACAAACTCATCACGAAAAATGGGATGGCAAGGGGTATCCTTACCGTCTGGACAAGGAAAACATCGAGTCGCTATCGCACCTGTTGCACCTGGCCGATGTCACTGCCGCCAAACTGGTGCCGCGCACCTACCGTTCTGCCATGAAACCCAATCAGGCACTGGCACAGATCTTCATGGAAGCCAATGCGCTGTTCGATTTCCGCTTTACCTCGCTACTGGTAAAAGAACTGGGCATCTACCCACCGGGTAGCTTTGTGCAACTGGCCAATCAGGAGATGGGTGTGGTACTGAGCCGGCGCGAACGCGCCGATGAGCCTTGTGTGGCAGTGTTACGACGCAACGATGGTGCACCGTACAACAAACCGCAGCTGCGTGAGGCCAGCCTTAGCGAATATCGCATCACACAAGCCATTGATCAGAAACAGATCGGCATTCGGCCGCAGTACCTGGCGGGCTTGTGGGCTCGGCATCGTTCTGGAAGCACTACCTATCGATAACCCGTTAAGCGGAATATACTATGATGGAATATCCGCCCGTAACATCGTAACGCCATGAGTGACAAAGCCAAACTTTCAGCCGACATGATCATGGTGGGCAAACAGCTGCCGGTGGATGTATACCATCGCAGCGGCATGCTGCTGGTAAAACAAGGTCACTACGTGCTCACCCCGGAACAGAAACAGAAACTGCTAGAGCACGGGCAACTGGAAAACAGCGCCAAAGCCGCACTGGTAGAAAAAGAACTGCGCGAGCGCCGCGAGCGCCAGGAACAAGAGCGGCGCCAAGCTGAAAACCAGATCATCAATCCGCTGATCGAGCTGGATCAGCTGGCACACAAGGTGGGCAGCCTGCTCAACCGCTACTTCCAGGCACCCCACTTCAGTCACGACGTACATCTGGTCGTCAACAAGCTGCTGCTGCTGGCCGACAAACAGCCGGATGGCCTGATTGCTGCCTGTCTGCTGGTACCGTTTACGGATTACGGCAGCATGCACAGCCTGCACACTGCAGCCATGCTGGCCATTCTGGGTCGCCGCCTCAACCTGCCACAAAAAGAAATGCAGGTACTGCTGTCAGCTGCCCTGACCATGAACATCGCCGCCACCAAGCTGCACACCGATCTCACCAAACAAGACTCGCCGCTGGACGCCAGCCAAAAAGCCGACATGTACGCGCACCCCCTGCTATCGTCCGCCATTCTGCGCGACCTGGGCGTGGACGACGACCGCTGGCACTTGCTGGTACAACAGCACCACGAGGAGTGGAACGGCTCCGGCTACCCGTACGGTTTGAAGAAAGAAGAAATCGACCCCGGCGCCCACCTGATCCGGCTGACCGATGTGCTGACCTCGCTGCTGGTTACCCAGGCGCACCGCGCTGGCCGCTTGCCCTCCATTGCGCTGGGACGCATGTTCAAGGGCGAGTTCAGCGAATTCGACCCGCGCTTCATTGCCCTGCTGATCAAGGAGCTGGGCATTTATCCGCCCGGCAGTTTTGTGCGCTTGGCCAACCGCGAAATCGCGGTAGTGACCCATCGCCCTGGTGACGCCAACACAAAACACCCGCGCGTGGCCGCCTTGCGCTCGGCTAATGGTGAAATGTACGGCGAGCCGTTACCACGCAATACCCGCACCGCCGAACACGCCATTGCCGAACCGATCTCGCTGAAAGAAGCCGGGGTAAGGCCGGCATTCCTGATCAAGATCTGGAATACCTAGCCCCCTGCTTGGCCAAGCCAAAACAAAACCCTGCTTGTTTGTAAGCAGGGTTTTGTGTTTAACAGCTTGGCCGCAGCGTCAGGAAAACTGTTCGTCACTGGACAGATAACGCCACTGGCCAGTGGGCAGATCACCCAGCATGATGTTGCCGATGCGGATGCGCTTGAGGCCAACCACGCGCAAGCCCACCAGCTCGCACATGCGGCGGATCTGACGCTTTTTGCCCTCTTTGAGGATGAAACGCAGCTGATCTTCGTTCTGCCACCAGACCTTGGCCGGTAGCAAGGCCTCGCCATCCAGTGACAGGCCATGGTTGAGCAGCTTCAAGCCTTCTGGCGACAAACTGCCATCCACCCGCACCAGATACTCTTTCTCTACGTCGGAACGCTCGCCGATGATCTCTTTCGCTACCCGGCCATCTTGCGTCAGTACCAACAGGCCGACGGAATCAATATCAAGACGACCCGCTGGGGCCAGGCCTTTCATGTGGTCACGCGAGAAGCGCACGCCGGATTTGTCGTCGCGCCAGTGGTTGTCGGGCGTAATCAGTGCGGCAGCCGGCAGGTAGCCTTTTTCGGCTTGCCCAGACACATAGCCCATCGGCTTGTTGATCAGAATGGTGACACGCTGCGCCTGCGCCTGCCCCAGGCGCTTGTCCAACTCGATCTTGTCATCGGGGGTGACTTTTTGCCCCAGCACGGCCACCTGGCCGTTGACACGGACCCAGCCCTGCTCGATATAGCTATCCGCCTCGCGGCGGGAACACAGCTTCATCTCGGCCATGCGTTTGGACAAGCGTACGGGTTCCATGACAACTCCAGAAAGTGGCGGGAAAACAAAGCGCCCCACCGGTAAACGAGGGGCGCTATTGTACGGCAGCCAAGGTTGGCCGCAAAGCGGAATCAGATGTAGTTGAACAGTGACAACTGGCCGATCTGGGCATAGGTTTTCTGGCTGGTCTGCAGCGCAGTCATGGCCAGCTGGAAGTCGGAGGTAGCCTTGGCAAAATCCAGATCTACCAGATTGCTCATCTGACTGGCGTATTGCACGGCCATGCTTTCCCCCAGGTTTTGCAACGCATCGATTTCCTGCTGACGGCCGCCTACGCTGGCCTGCGCAGCCAGCAAACTGCCCAGGCCACGATCCAGCCCGCCCATGGCGGCGCTGAGGTCCTGAGTATAGGTAGGCGAGCCGGACGGCCCCAGCGACAGGGCACTATCCAGCGCCGCCAGACTATTCCACAGGTCAGGGGTGAACACGTCATTACCCACTTCGGTCAGTGACAGCTGGCGTCCGGAAGCGATCTGGACGTCCTGCCGCTGCTGGTTACCCTGATAGGTGGCAGTGGCCGGGCCGCTTTGCTGGAAGGGCACGGCATCCTTGCGGGTACCACCAAAAATGTAGTTGCCGGCGCCATCCGAGGTATTGCCCAGACCGATCAGCTCTTTCACCCGCTCGCGCATCTCGTTCTGGATGGCGCGGCGGTTATCATCACTTAGCGCGCCGTTGCCAGCCTGGATTGCCAGCGACTTGATGCTGGAAATGGTGGTCGATGCGCTTTGTAATGCGGTGTCAGTGATAGCCAGCTGCGATGAAGCCATCTTGGCGCTTTTTACCTGCTGCTCGTTCATCGACTGCGTCTGTGCAACGGACACAGCCAGCGTGGCCGCTACCGGGTCGTCCGATGGCCGCACTACACGCCGCAAGGTGGAAAGTTGCTCTTGCAGATGATTGAGCTGGGCCTGCTTGGTTTGCAGCCCATAAGTGCCCAGCATGTACTGTGAGTTGCTACTTACACGCATGATTCATCTCCCTGATCAACGCAGTTCCAGCAGGTTCTTGAACATATCCTGCGCCACCTGGATAACCCGGCTGGACGCCTGGTAGGCCTGTTGGTAGCGGATAAGGTTGGCCGCTTCTTCATCCAGATTGACACCGGAAATCTCCTCCCGGTTCAACATCACCTGCTGCTGCGATGCCTGCTGCGCCGTTAGCGCCACATCGGACACATTGGCACGGTTACCGATGTAGCTGACCATCTGGCCGTAGAAAGCCTGCAAGTTGGTAGTGGCACTACCCGTCAGCGGCGGTATCAGATTGCTGCTGGCGGTGGGGGTTGGCCGCAGCAGCGGCTTGGTTTGCAGCTTGCCCATTTCCAGCATGTTGGCGTTATTCTGCGCTGCCAGGGTACCTGGCGTACGTTGGCCCAAGGTGATGTTCTGCACCGTGGTGGACGAGCCCTCTGGCTTGAAGGAGATATTGACCTTGTCGTTACCACTTTGCACAGTGAACTCGTAAACGCCGGACTGTGTTGTCGACAGTTTAACCGCCGTGACAGAGAGACCTGCAGGCACCGGACTGATCGAGTATGGCATCGACGCGCTGGGGTCGTAACGCAGGTTGAGGCTGGATACTGCCGGAGTCGCCTGCCCCAGTACCTCGCCCAGCGTCTTGTTGGTATCCAGCGCCGGCGTGGCTGACTGGTGCATATTGGCCACCTGCCAGATCGAGGCAATGCTGGGTTTACCCGCTACCGGATCGCCAACATGAGTAGCTTGCAAGCCGGACGACGCAGCGATCTTGGAGGGCTCTGACAAAGCAACGCCGAATTTATCCAGCGCCTGACGCATGAAAAATGCCTGCCGGTCCGGGCTGATGCCGGTAGCCTCGGCCGCGGTACGCTCAGCGGTCAGGTCGTTGAAAAACAAGGCATCTGTCGCCGGCAAACCATCCAGATCGTAACCTAGCGCGTGCTGGCGGTTAAAGGCGTCGGACAGTTCAACTGCCATGCGACCAAGATCGGTCTGGATACGGCGCACATCGGTGCCCAATACCTGCATGATGCCTTCCAGCTTGCCGCCACCCATACGGCTGGGGTCGATGGTAATGGTGCCGCTGACATTGGGAATGCTAATGCCGACCGATACGGCGTCCGGGTCGTCCGGATTAACGCGTTCCATCACCATCTTGCCAGCTTGATCGCCCAATACCAGCGCCTGGCCCTGACCGATAAAAATGCTGTAGCTGCCATCATCCTGCACTACCACATCGGTCTTGACCAGTTCGTTGAGTTTCTGCACCAGCACATCGCGACGGTCGAGCAGATCATTGGGCAAGCGGCCATTGCCCTGCTGCAGGGTGGCGATCTGCCGGTTAATGCTGGCGATCTCGCCAGAGAAAGCATTGATGCTTTCCACGCTGGAGTTGACCTGAATCGCCATGCCCTGGCGCAGCTCTTCCACTCGCCCGCCAATGGCGGCAAAACGGCCTGCCAGTGCCTGCGCCTGGCTGAGTACCGACTGCCGCGCGGCGGTAGAAGATGGTTGCGAGTTAAGCGTCTGGATACTACTGAAGAAGCCCTGCAGCACCGAAGAAATACCTGCGGTAGAGTCGGCCATCAGGTTGTCCAGATCCTGCAGGTATTGCGTCTGGGCATCCAGCGAGGCTACCTTGGCATTGACATCGCGCAGCTGCTTTTCGGTGAACTGGTCATACACACGGTTCACGCCGGTCAGATTTACCCCGGTACCCACAAAGCCATACCCCTCGAACAGCGGGTCGCTGGCTTTTTGGGTAGTGGACTGTCGGGTGTAGCCCTGGGTATTCACGTTACCGATGTTGTGGCTGGTAGTTTCCAGCGCTGCCTTGGCTGAATTGAGGCCGGTAACGGCAATACCGAAAATGCTGCCGCTCATATCAACTCTCCTTAATACTGTTTATCGACACGGTAGCCAATTACTGAAGCTCAGCTATTGCTTACCGTGCGAATCACTGCCTGCAGTTTTTGCGCATAAGCAGGATCGGTAGCGTAACCGCCACGCTGCAAGGCAGTGGCAAATGCGGCAGCGTTCTGCCCTTGGTTCAAGGCCTGCTGATAACGCGGGCTATCGGCCAGCAGACGTGCATAATCGTCAAACGCCGCCTGCAGCGAGGGGTAGGCACGGAAGCTGTCTACCTGCTTCTGTGCCACGCCACCTTCGTACTCGGTAGTCAGCGTGGCGACAACATCACCCTTCCAGCTTGGCGTGGCCTTGATACCGAACAGGTTGTAACTGTGACGACCATCAGGGTGACGGATAGCTCGCTGCCCCCAGCCCGACTCCAGTGCAGCGTGGCCCACCAGCACTTCGGGCGCCACACCCAGCCTGGCCGCCGCCGGGCGGGCGTGCGGCAGCAGTGCTTCCACAAAGGCCTGCTTGCCGGCAGGCAGCTCGTCTTTGCCGCTCGTGGTGGCAATATTTGCCTGCGGCGCCATCGCGGCGTAGCTATCTACCGCCTTGCGTACCGAGGCGGGTAACGGCGGCATGGGGGCAGCTGCGGCCAACTCGGCGGCAGACTCAGCATCTTGCTGCTGCGGCATGGCTTTCAGCAGGTACTTGGACAACGACTCGGCCAGACCGAAACCGCCGGCATTGACCATGGTCTGTACTACCTGCTGGTCGTACATGCCGCGGTAGGTATCCATCTCCTGGCTGGCATCTTCGTCATCTAACGAAGAGGCCCGCATCGATGACATCAGCTGACTCATCAACAAAGCCTCGAACTGTCCGGCCACCTGCTTCACTGCCGCCTGCGGATCTTTACGAGCCAACTCGCTCAACGAGCGGGTAGCTTCCGGGTCCATCACCAGGCGGTTAGCAGTAGCAGCAGGGTTGATCATGGCGGCAATTCCTTGTGGTCACGCGCTAACACAGCAAAATCCGGGCCAAGCACGCCACAACAAAAAAAAGGGCGATACCGACGGTATCGCCCACCAAAACTCCATAATAACGGAGTGCCTATCAACTTGTGTCAAATCACCTGCAGGTCAGCCTTCAGTGCACCTGATGACTTCATGGCCTGCAAGATTGAAACCAGATCCTGCGGGGTTGCACCCACCGAGTTGAGTGCATTCACCACCTGCGACAACGAGGCGCTGCCGGGGAGGTTAAGTACTTTGCCGTTATCGGCCTTGATCGAAATGTCGGCCTGATTAGTGACGGTAGTCTGCCCGCCACTCAGTGCCGGCGGTTGGCTAACGTTGCTGTTGCCACTCACTGTCACCGAAAGGTTGCCGTGGGCAATGGCACACGGCTCCAGCTTGACCGCACGATTCATGACGATCGACCCGGTACGGGCATTGATGATGACCAGTGGGGCAACTTCTGCCGGCTCGACGGCAATATTTTCCAGCTGCGACAAAAACTGTATCCGCGCATTACTGTCTTGCGGTGCGCGTACCTCAATGGTACCCCCATCAAGCGCCCTGGCAGATCCGGCACCAAACTGCTTGTTAATGGCCTGCACCATGCGATTAGCGGTGGTGAAGTTAGACTCTTGCAGATTCAGCGATATCACCTCGCTATTGGCAAAACCGTTTGCCACTTCGCGCTCTACCGTACCACCACCAGGGATGCGGCCAACACTGAGGTGATTTACCTGCGCTTTGCTGCCACCTGCCGACGCACCCGCACCACCTACCACTACATTACCTTGCGCCAAGGCATAAATCATGCCATCAGCACCTTTCAGCGGCGACATCAACAAGGTGCCGCCTTTAAGGCTTTTGGCATCGCCAATCGACGATACCGTGATGTCCATCGGCTGGCCGCGACGGGCAAACGGCGGCATGGTTGCCGTCAGCGTTACCGCAGCCACGTTTTTCGGGTCCAGCTTGGTTCCCACTGGCACCTGCACACCCAGCTGGTTCAGCATGCTGGCCAGCGACTGACTGGTAAACGGCGACGATCCGGCCTTGTCACCACTACCATCCAGACCCACGACCAAGCCATAGCCCAGCAAGGGGTTGGAGCGCACACCCGCTACCGATGCCAGCTCTTTTACGCGCTGGGCTGCGGTAGCCGGTACAGCCAGCAGGCAGAAGCTCAGCAACAGACACATGCGTTTCATCATCATGCCCGCCTAAAACGGCAACACCGACAGAAACACCTTCTGCAACCAGCCGGTGTCATTGTAAAGACGGCTACGGCCATCGTTGAGCTGCTCGATGCGCGCATCGGCAACCCGGGTAGATTCGACGGTATTGCCTTGCTTGATGTCCCGCGGGTTTACCACACCGGACAAACGCACAAACTCATGCTCGCCATTGATCTTGATCTGTTTTTCGCCGCTAACCAGCAAATTGCCGTTCGGATACACATCGATGACAGTTACCGTGATCGATGCATTGAACGAGCTGGTATTGTTGCTGCTGCTTTTGCCCTGCTCGCTGGCGGTGCCGGAACCACTCAGGCTCGTACCTGCCAGCTTTTTCTCAATTGCCCCCGGAAAGAACGGCAAGGCCAGACTGCCGGCAATGCTGCCATTAATCGATGAATTACGCTGCCCGGAGGAGTCTTCCTTGTTGGAAGACGAGGTACGCTCATTGATCTGCACCATCAGAAGATCGCCTACCCGTACCGGGGTCTGATCTTCGAAAAACGGCTTGTAATTGCTGACCTGGAAGATGGAACCATCTGACGGCATGGCCATCGGCACCGGCTGCGGGCGTACAGACATCGGCTGATGCGTAATAGGCGCAGACTGCGTACTGCAACCAGCCATGGCCGCTACTAGCAGCAACAAGCCTACGATTTGCCTGGATTTATCCATGATGCTCTCCCGAAACCTGCGCCAGACGATTAAAGCTGCGTCAGACGCTGCAGCATCTCGTCGGAAGTCTTGATGGCGCGCGAGTTCATCTCATAGGCGCGCTGGGCCTGAATCATGCCCACCAGTTCTTCCGCCACGTTTACGTTCGACTCTTCCAGATACCCGGACTTGATCTTGCCAAAACCTAGCAAGCCACCGGTTCCCACCACCGGCGCACCTGAAGACGCCGTTTCGCGGTACAGATTGCCACCCAGTGCATCCAGACCTGCCGGGTTGATGAAATCCACCAGCTCCAGCTGCCCTACCTGAGTTCGTTCGGCAGCACCAGGGGCCAGGTAAGACACCACACCATCTTCGGCAACCTGATAAGCGGTACCATCCGGCACGGTAATCTCCGGCTGTATCGGGTAGCCCTCTGCCGTTTCCAGGCGCCCGGTAGCGCCACGCTGGAACTGGCCATTGCGGGTGTAGGCAGTCAGACCATCCGGCGTCAATACCTGGAAGAAGCCCCGACCATTGACTGCCAAGTCAAACACATTACCAGTAGTCGCCAAACCACCCTCGGTGTGAATACGCGCGGTTGCTGCCGGTGCTGCACCCAGGCCAACGGTCAGGCCGGTAGGGAGTGTTTCGCCGGTTTGCAGGCGGGAGCCGGGCGTGCGCAGCGTCTGGTACATCAGATCTTCAAATACTGCGGCGCTGCGCTTGAAGCCTTTGGTACCCACGTTGGCCAGGTTATTGGAGATGACGTCCAACCGGAACTGGCTGGACTCCATACCCGACTTGGCGGTGTAAAGCGAACGCATCATGATGAATTATCTACCCGGTATCCGTTTTCGTTAGGTCGGCGCCAGAATCTGGGTGGCCGACTTGGCATTCTGTTCTGCCGTCTGCATCAGTTTCACATTCAGGTCGTAGTGCTTGGCATGACTGATCATCTGCACCAGGCTGTCGACGGCATTGACATTACTGCCCTCCAAGTAACCCGCGCGCACCCTTACGGTAGCATCCACTTCGGCTTCCTCGCCGCTATTCAGGCGAAACAGGCCATCTTCACCTTTGTAGACTTCACCCTGCGCCGGATTGACCAGCTTGAGTTTGCCGATTTCCTGCGGCGCACCGCCATTGGCAGGAATGGCAAACAGCGTGCCGTCTTGCCGTAAGTCCGGCTGGCTACCTTCCGGCATTTGCAACTGACCACCCTCTCCAGCAATTACCATGCCAGTTCTGGTACGCAGAATTCCGGTCGAATCCAGCAAAAAACCGCCATCTCGGGTGTAGGCTTCGCCACCATCCGGCAATTCGACGGCAAAAAAACCCGGACCGGCAATGGCAAAGTCGAAATTATTGCCGGTGACCTGCAGCGGGCCTTGCGACAGGTCGTGACCAACGGTGTTATCCACCTGGTAGACACGGGTAGGCGCGCCATCGCCCACGACAGGCAGCGAACGAAAGGCATTCAGCTCGGCCTTGAAGCCGTTGGTATGCACATTGGCAAGATTGTTGGCAGTGGTGGCCTGCTGCAGTTCTACATGCTTGGCACCGGTCATTGCCAGATACAGCATCTTGTCCATATCACGCTACCCGTTAGTCATTAACGCAGGTTGAGCAGGGTCTGCAGGATGGCATCCTGCGTCTTGATGGTCTGCGCATTGGCCTGGTAGAAGCGCTGCGCAACAATCATGTTGATCAGTTCGGCCGTGGTATCGGCGTTGGACTCTTCAATCGCTGACGATTGCAACTTGCCGAAACTGCCCTCGCCCGGGAAGCCCGGCTTGGCATCACCCGATGCAGCCGTGGCTGCCCAATTGTTCTCACCATTGGGCTGCAAGCCTTGGGCATTATCGAAAGTGTACAGACGGACACGACCAACGCTTTGCGCCTGGCCATTGGAGTACTTGGCAATGATATTGCCATCATCAGCCGTTTCCACACCAACCAGCTCGCCTTTCGGGTTACCGTCCACCCGAGCCCGAGCCACAGTAAAACTGCCGGAGTACTGCGTGGTACCCGCCAGGCTAACCACAATACCGGCGTCGTCCAGTTGATTGGGCTGACCAGGCACTGGCAGGTTGGCCGCAGCAGCACCACCCGGAATGGTAAAGGTGAACGGCGCAGTCAGCTTGCCATCCGAAGTAAACGAAACCGAACCCACGTTCTGGGTGGTATTATTATTAAGCTTGTAAGCTACGTTCCAGGTGTTGCTAACCGCCGGACCTGCCACCGCCTGACGCTGGAAGTACAGCGAAACGGTATGGGCACTACCCACTTTGTCGTACACCCGCATGCTGGTGGTGAAGTTGTAAGAAGTAGCATCGGTCGGGTTGATTGCCGGGGCCGGGGTTTTCAGCACATTCGGCGTCACCGTATAGTCGATCAGCGGCGACTTCTGGTCGGCATCCAGGTTGAACTGCCAGTCCAGCTCGGTAGAGGCCGTACCCGGCAAACCGGCACGGTCAATCTTCAATGGCGCATCGTCGCCGCCGCCGATGGGCTCACCCACCAGATAGTTGCCGTTGTTGACGAAGTAACCGTCTTTGTCCAGCTTGAACTGGCCATTACGGGTGTAATAGGTCGCAGTGGCGGTAGTGTCGCTCCACAGCTTGAAAAAGCCGGAACCGGAGATAGCCATGTCCAGCGGGTTTTTGGTGGCAGTGATATTGCCTTGCTGGAACTGCTGCGCCACCTTGATGGTTTGCGAACCGATACCGGACTCGGTATCGCTAACACCATACAAACTGGTTGCATACAGGTCGGAAAACTCGGCACGGGAGGACTTGAAACCAACAGTGCTGGCGTTGGCCACGTTGTTGCCGATGACGTCCAATTGTTTGGCTGCGGCGTTCAGACCACTCAAACCTTGCTGAAAACTCATGATGCTCTCCTAACTTTCACACCGCAGATTACAAAATCTGACTGATTTGGCTAACCGGCACACGCTGGCCGCTCGAAATCACAAACATCGGCACACCTTTTTCCCAAGCCACACTGGTCACTTTGCTGGGTGCCATCATGGTGGCCTGAACCGCAGTACCACCCGCCGAAGCCTCTACCTTGAAGGTATACTCACCATTGGGCAGCGTAGTGCCATCCGCACCCTTGCCATCCCAGTTGAAAACAAACTGGCCAGCTTTCTGCGCACCCATGTCGAAGGTATCCACTACCGCACCATTGCTGTTGGTCACAGTAACAATTGCCTTGTCTGCCGCTTTGGCAAACTCGATAGTACCCACCGCCTTGCCATCTGCCATGGACAGGGTGTTGCTGGGGCTCAGCACCTGGCGACCGATCAGCATGGTGGCAAGCAAGGATTGGCTGGCCGCCTGGCTCTCGGTCATCGCTTTGATCGAGGCGTTGACGCCCTCCAGACCGCTTACCGTGCTGATCTGCGCCATCTGGCTGGTCATCTGGCTGTTATCCATCGGGTTCATCGGGTCTTGCGCCCGCAGCTGGGTGGTCAGCAGGGTAAGGAAGCGGTTCTGAATCTCGGTTGCCGAGTTGCCGGTTGCCGTTGAGGCGGTCGACTGCGTCGGATTCAGCGTGCTGTAGTCAAAATTGGTAGAGGCGATACTGGTAGCCATGATTTACGCTCCTGCTCACTGCCCCATCTGCAGGGTTTTCTGCAGCAGGCTCTTGGCGGTATTCACGATTTCAACGTTGGTCTGGTAGGAACGCGACGCCGAGATCATGTCGGCCATTTCTTCTACCGGGTTGACGTTAGGCATGCGCACGTAACCTTTGTCATCCGCCAGCGGATGACCCGGCTCGTACTTCATGCGAAACGGCGAGGTATCTTCTGCCACGGCAGTCACACGCACACCAGCCACTGCCGGCGTAGCCGCGCTGACCGGCACCGCAGTAAACACGGCATGACGGGCACGGTAGGGTTCGCCGGTCGAAGACGCAGTGCTTTCGGCGTTGGCGATATTGCTGGCCACCAAGTTAAGGCGCATCGACTGGGCAGTTAACGCGGAACCCGCAATATTGAAGACATTGGACAGCGACATGATTACTGACCTCCCTTGATGGCATCCATCAGGCCGCTGATGCGGCGATTCAGAAATGTCAGCGTGGACTGGTATTTCAGCGCGTTATCGGCAAAGGCCGAGCGCTCCACGTCCATATCCACGGTATTGCCATCGAGACTGCGCTGCACCGCGCTGCGGTACTGCAAGCCACCCTCTTGCGGCACGCTGGCCGATGCCGCCATATGGCGCCCATCAGTACGGGCCAAACCCATGGCGTTAGCCTGCTGGGCATCGGTCTGGCTTTTCAGTGCCTTGCCGAAATCAAAGTCCACCGCCTTGTAGCCAGGGGTATCGGCGTTGGCGATATTGCTGGCAATGACTTCTGCCTTGGCGGCACGCAGGTTCAGCGAACGCTGGTAGAAGTCGAGGTGGTTAGCAATTTTGTTCAGCATGGCAGTCAATCTCGTTGATGCGCCTCTACAGCACAAAGCGTGCCAGCTTTTTTTTGCAAAAAAGGCTAAAGAAAGCCCAGCTGCAGCCGAATGGCAGCCCGCAACGCCGGCAAGCGGCAAAGACAGCGGCAAAACTTGCCGGCCAGCGGCCAACAGCCAGTGATCACGGCAAAAAAGCAAAACCCCGGCACCAGGCCGGGGTTATCGGGATGCGGACAACAACAAAAACTTACGCGTCGTCGCGAATCTCGAAGTCGTGGGTAATGTCCGCGGTCTTGCCCAGCATGATGGACGCCGAGCAGTACTTGTCGGCCGACAGGCTGATGGCGCGCGCCACGGTGTCTTCTTTCAGATCGCGGCCAACTACCACAAAGTGGAAGTGGATCTTGGTGAATACCTTCGGGTCGGTATCGGCACGCTCGGCTTCCATCTCCACCCAGCAATCGCGCACGTCCTGGCGCGATTTCTTCAGAATGGTGATCACGTCGTAGCTGGTGCAGCCGGCGGTGCCCAGCAACAGCAGCTCCATCGGACGCGGACCCAGATTACGCCCGCCACCTTCCGGCGCGCCGTCCATCACCACGGCGTGGCCGCTGCCGGTTTCGCCCATGAAACACACGCCGTCCACCCACTTCAGTCTTGCTTTCATGCCTATCTCCGAGGAATACAGACCCCAAGCCTAACATCGCCGATTTGGGCGGACAAAGAATCACCGGTAAAATGGAAAGATTGTTTAGTTTTGAAACGGCTCCCATGCTTGTTCTTGGTATCGAATCGTCCTGTGACGAAACCGGTGTTGCCCTGTACCACACCGAACGCGGCCTGATTGCCGACCAGCTGCACTCCCAGATGGCCATGCACGCCGAATACGGCGGCGTGGTGCCCGAACTGGCCAGCCGCGACCACATCCGTCGCGTGCGCCCGCTCACCGAAGCCTGCCTCGCCGAAGCCGGCGTCACCCTGCAAGACATCGACGCCATTGCCTACACCCAAGGGCCAGGCCTTGGCGGCGCGCTATTGGTTGGCGCCGGCTTTGCTAACGCACTGGCCGTCGGCCTGGGCAAACCGGTGATTGCCGTCCACCACCTGGAAGGCCACCTGCTATCCCCCTTGCTAGCCACGCCGCGGCCGGACTTCCCGTTCCTGGCGCTGCTGGTTTCCGGCGGCCACACCCAGATCATGGCCGTGCGCGGCGTCGGCCAGTACGAGATCCTGGGCGAGACGCTGGACGACGCCGCCGGCGAAGCGTTCGACAAAACCGCCAAACTGCTGGGCCTGCCCTACCCTGGCGGGCCATTGCTGTCGAAACTGGCGGAAGAAGGCGACCCCGCCCGCTTCGAGCTGCCGCGCCCGATGCTGCACTCGCCCAACCTGGACATGAGTTTTTCCGGCCTGAAAACGGCGGTGCTGACGCTGAGCAAGCAAGTGGAAGCCGAGCACGGCAGTATCGACGAGCAAGCACGCAAGGACATCTGCCGCGCGTTCCAGGAAGCCATCGTCGAGGTACTGGTCAGCAAGTGTATGAAGGCGCTGAAACAGACCGGCATGCAGCGCATTGTGGTAGCCGGCGGCGTCGGCGCCAACAAGCAACTGCGCGCCGCGCTGGACGAGGCGGCCCGCCGCCGCAAATACCAGGTGTTCTACCCGCCGCTGAAGCTGTGCACCGACAACGGCGCCATGATCGCCTTTGCCGGCGCCATGCGCCTGAAATACGCCATGCCGGCCGGCGGCTTCACCGTAAAGCCGCGCTGGGAGCTGTCCAGCCTGCCGGCCGTTTAAGCACAACCACCCATGCAGACTGACGCTGCCCCGGCGGCGTCAGCCCTACACTCTCCACCATGCCAACCTGACGCGCGCTGACTTTTGCCGCGCCAGCAGTCTGCTGCGGTGGCAAAAGACAACCATGATCCAGCTAAAAAACCTTACCTTGCGCCGCGGCCTGAAAGAACTGCTGATTGCGGCCAACCTCACCATCAACCCCGGTAACAAGGCCGGCATTGTCGGCGCCAATGGCGCCGGCAAATCCAGCCTGTTCGCGCTGCTGAAGGGCGAACTGCACGCCGATAGCGGCGACGCCATCGTACCGCCGCACTGGACCCTGGCTCATGTGGCGCAGGAAACCCCGGCGCTGGCGCAATCGGCACTCGACTACGTGCTGGACGGCGACGCCGAACTGCGCGGCCTGCAGCACAAACTGGCCGCCGCCGAGACCAGCGGCGACGGCCACGCCATCGGCAGCCTGCACGGCGAGCTGGACCGCATCGGCGGCTACGCCGCACCGTCACGCGCCGCCAAGCTGCTGAATGGCCTGGGATTTGCGCCGGACAGCCACCAGCGCCCGGTATCGACGTTCTCCGGCGGCTGGCGCATGCGGCTGAACCTGGCACAGGCGCTGATGTGCCGCTCCGACTTGCTGCTGCTGGACGAACCCACCAACCACCTGGACCTGGAAACGGTACTGTGGCTGGAAGACTGGCTGAAAGCCTACGAAGGCACGCTGCTGGTGATCTCGCACGACCGCGACTTCCTCGACAGCATCACCAGCCACATCGTGGACGTGTCCAGCCAGACGCTCACCCTCTACACCGGCAACTACAGCCAGTTCGAGGTGATGCGCGCCGAAAAACTGTCGCGCCAACAAGGCGACTATGAGAAGCAGCAACGCCAGATCGCGCATCTGGAATCGTTCATCACCCGCTTCAAGGCCAAGGCCAGCAAGGCACGCCAGGCGCAAAGCCGCGTCAAGGCGCTGGAAAAGCTGGAACGCATCGCGCCGGCGCACGTGGCCTCGCCGTTCGACTTCCATTTCGATACACCGGACAACCTGCCCAACCCGCTGCTGCGACTGGATGCGGCCAACGTTGGCTACGGTGCCACCACCATCCTGCACCGGCTGGCGGTATCGGTAGAGGCCGGCAGCCGTATCGGCCTGCTGGGCGTCAACGGCGCCGGTAAGTCCACGCTGGTGAAGCTGCTGGCCGGCGAGCTACCACCACAAAGCGGCGAGCTGATCTGCGCACAAACGCTGAAGATCGGCTACTTTGCCCAACACCAGCTGGATACGCTGCGCCCGGAGGAATCCCCGCTGCGCCACATGCAGCGGCTGGCACCGGAGGTGCGCGAGCAGGAGCTGCGTACCTTCCTTGGCGGCTTCAACTTCCGCGGCGACATGGTCAGCGACCCGGTAGGCCCGATGTCCGGTGGCGAGAAATCGCGGCTGGCGCTGGCGATGATCGTGTGGCAAAAGCCCAACCTGCTGCTGCTGGATGAACCGACCAACCACCTGGACCTGGAAATGCGCCACGCGCTGACGCTGGCGCTGCAGGATTTCGGCGGCGCGCTGGTGGTGGTGTCGCACGACCGCTCGCTGCTGGAATCCACCACCGACGTGTTCTGGCTGGTGGCCGACGGCACGGTACAGCCGTTTGATGGCGACCTGGAAGACTACCGCCAGTGGCGGCTGGCGCAGCTGGCCGACGCCAACCGCCCGTCCAGCGGTGACGCCCAAACGGTGAACCGCAAAGACCAGAAACGCCAGGAGGCCGAGGCACGACAGAAGTTGGCCGCCGCCAAGAAACCGCTGCTGGCCAAGCTGAACAAGCTGGAAAAATCACTGGAAACGCTGGGCAAGGAAAAAGCCGAGCTGGATGCCTTCCTGTCCAGTGAAGACGCGTACAGCGACGCAAACAAAGCCAAGCTGGCCGACAGCATCCGCCGCCAGGGCGAGGTGGCCAGCCAGCTGGAAAGCGTGGAAGAAGACTGGATGCTGCTACAGGAAGAGATCGAAGCGATCGAGCGCGAGCACGCCGCCGGCTGAGCTGCCGCCACGCCGCAAACAAGCAAAAGCCCTTGCCGCAACAGCAAGGGCTTTTTTGTTGTCAGCCACGTCACCGCGCGGCGTGCGGCCAACCTTGGATAGCCTGCATCAAAACCAGCGCGCCAATGCCTGCGCCACCGCCGCGTCGCGGTGATCGCCGATCACCGGCGCCTGTGGCACCCGTTGCCGCAGCGCCGCACTGGCGTTGGCCATCACATGCGGGTGGCCCACCAGTGCCAGCATCTCGGCGTCGTTCAGCGCATCGCCAAAAGCCGCGCAATCGGCCGGGTCGATGTCCAGCTGCTGCAGCACACCCAGCAAGGCACTGCCCTTGCTAACGCCGGGCGCCATCACTTCCAGATAGCAGTCCTGCGAATAGGTCAGCGCCAGCTGGCCCTCGAAGCGGTACAGGATATCGGCCTCGATGCGCGCCAGCAGCGCCGGCTCGCCGCAATACACGATCTTCGCCACGTCGCGGCCGTGGTAGTCGGCCAGGCTGTCCTGCTGCTCTGCAGCCTGTGCGTACCAGTCCAGACCACCACCGTGATAGCGGCAGGCCAGCCGGCGATCATCAAGGTACAAAGCCATCTCGGCGCCCATCACCAGCTCGGGCTGCACCAGTTTTTGTACCAGCGCCGGCGCCAGGTTGGCCGCAGCAAACAGGCTGCCATCCGGCGCGTGCACCCGTGCGCCGTTGGCGCTCAGCACCCAGGCCGGCACACCCAGCTGTTGCAGCAGCGCTTGCACGAACGGGTAATGGCGGCCGGTGGCCACCATCACCTGGCTGCCGGCGGCGGCAGCACGGCGCAGGGCGTCCATATTGGCCGGCAGCGGTTGCGAGTCCGCCCCCAGGAAAGTGCCATCCAGATCGGTAATCACGGCGCGTAGCATCACAGGCTCCCATCGAATAATCTGGCATCATTGTGCACAATCATGCAGAAACAGGCAAGCAATCTGGCGTTCAATCCCGCAACATTCGGCAAAACATTGACCTAGGCTTGCCGAATGTTGCACGATGTCGTTTTCCCACGCCCGATTGCCCGCCATGACTCAACCCGCCACCGGCCTGCCCAGCGACCGCCAGACCTACATCCGCCAGCGCCTGCAGCAGGATGGCCGCGTGGTTGCTGCCGAACTGGCGCAAACGCTGGGCGTATCGGAAGACTCCATCCGCCGCGACCTGCGCGAGCTGGCCAGCAGCGGCGTCTGCCAGCGCGTGTACGGCGGCGCCATCGCCATGACGCCGAATACCGGCAACTTCAGCCAGCGCAGCCACGAGAACATCGCGCGCAAGGCCAGGTTGGCCGCCGCCGCGGTGCAGTTGCTGCGCCCCGGGCAATTCGTGTTTCTGGATTCCGGCACCACCAACCTGGAAATTGCCCGCGCCATCCCCGACGGCCTGCCGCTGACCATCGCCACCAACGCCATCCCCATCGCCGCTGCGCTGCTGGGGCGCAGCGCGCTGGAGGTGTTGGTGGTGGGCGGCCGCATGGACCATCGCATCGGCGGCACCATGGGCAGCAGTGCCATGCTGGAAATCCAGACGCTGCGACCGGACATCTGCTTTCTGGGCACCTGCTCGCTGGATATCGAACTGGGCGTCGGCACCACGCTGTCGGAAGAGGCCGCGCTGAAACGCGAGCTGGTACGCCACAGCAGCCAGGTGGTGCTGTGCGTCACCAATGAAAAGCTGGATACCGCCAGCCCGTTTTCGGTGGCCGCCATGGCCGATATCGGTCAACTGGTACTGGAAGCAGACGCCGAACCGCACAAGCTGCAGCGGCTGCGTGATTGCGGCGTACCGGTGCTGCTGGCCAGGGCCTGAGCCCGCCGCAACGCAGGCATGAAAAAACGGCGCCGGGTAACCGGGCGCCGTTTTTGCCGAGTGGCCAGTGCGTTTACACGCGCTCGCCCCACAGGTCGTGCTCGCTGGCATCGACGATCTCTACCTGCACGAAGTCGCCCACGTTCAAATCGTCAGCGTCCTCGATGAACACCAGACCGTCGATTTCCGGCGCATCTGCGTAGCTGCGGCAAATGGCAGTGCCCTCTTCGTCAATCTCGTCCACCAGCACGGTCAGCGTGCGGCCAACCCGTGCCGCCAGGCGGGCGGCAGAAATTTCCGCCTGTACCGCCATGAAGCGCTCTTTGCGGGCTTCTTTCACGTCTTCCGGCACCGGGTCGGCCAGTTCGTTGGCCGCCGCGCCTTCTACCGGCGAATAGGTGAAACAGCCGACGCGATCCAGCTGCGCTTCCTGGATGAAAGCCAGCAGTTCTTCGAAGTCTTCTTCGGTTTCGCCGGGGAAGCCAACGATAAAGGTGGAGCGGATCACCAGGTCCGGGCAGATCTCGCGCCACTTCTTGATGCGACCCAGCACGTTTTCGCTATTGGCCGGGCGCTTCATCAGCTTCAGGATCTTCTGGCTGGCGTGCTGAAACGGGATATCCAGGTACGGCAGGATCTTGCCTTCGGCCATCAGCGGGATAATGTCGTCCACGCTCGGGTACGGGTACACGTAGTGCAGACGCACCCAGATGCCGTGCTTGCCCAACTCTTCGCACAGTTCCAGCAGACGGGTCTTGATCGGGCGGCCGTTATAGAAGCCCAGCTTGTATTTCTGGTCCACACCGTAGGCCGACGTATCTTGCGAGATGATCAGCAGCTCTTTCACGCCGGCCTTGGCCAGGTTGGCCGCCTCGGCCAGCACGCTGTCGATCGGGCGGCTATCGAGGTCGCCACGCATGGACGGGATGATGCAGAAGGTGCAACGGTGGTTACAGCCTTCGGAAATCTTGACGTAAGCGTAGTGCTTGGGCGTCAGACGCACACCGATATCCGGCACCAGGTCGACGAACGGGTCGTGCGGCTTGGGCAGATGGGTATGCACGTGGGTCATCACTTCGTCAGTGGCGTGCGGGCCGGTAATGGCCAGTACCGACGGGTGCGCTTCTTTCACCACGTCGCCTTTGGCTCCCAGACAGCCGGTAACAATGACCTTGCCGTTTTCATTGAGCGCTTCGCCGATGGCATCCAGCGATTCCTGTACTGCCGCATCAATAAAACCACAGGTGTTGACCACCACCAGGTCGGCGCCATCGTAGGTGCCGGAGATTTCATAGCCTTCCGCGCGCAGGCGGGTCAGGATCTGCTCGGAATCCGACGCCGCCTTCGGACAGCCCAGACTCACAAACCCTACTTTCGGTGCAACATGCGACATGTAAACGTCAACCCTGTAGTTCGATAAAGACAGAAAGCCGGACGCTGTGTTGATCAGCGCCCGGCTAGATGGCTGGATTATAAGAAAAAACGGCGAAGAAAACTACTTCTTGCCCGGCTCTTCCTTATCGTCCCGCGCCGGCGGGTAGGCGGGGAAACCGAAGCCGCTGAACATGGTACGCGCCTGCTCCTGCATGCGGTTTTGCATGTCCAGGAACATATTGGTGCTCTGGTCGAGGTAGCTGGACATCATGTTCTGCATGGCTGGGCCCTGGAAGTTGAGGAAATCCCCCCACAGCTTGCTGCTGAGCATGGGGTTGTCGCCGTACATGGCCTTGGTTTGTTCCTGCATGCGCTGCTGCAACTGCACGAAGATTTGCAGGTTTTTCTCGAGGAAGGGGCCCATCATGCCCTGCATGGCCTGGCCGTAGAAGCGGATGAACTGAGTCAGCACTTCATAGCTGAACATCGGGGAGCCGCCGCTTTCCTCTTCCAGGATGATCTGCAGCAGCACGCCGCGGGTAATGTCTTCGTGGCTTTTGGCATCCAGCACCTGGATGTCGACATTATCAAGCACCAGCTGCTTTACATCACCCAGCGTGATGTAGGAACTGGTGGCGGTATCGTACAGACGACGGTTCGGGTACTTCTTGATCACCCGCTTTTCTACGCTCATGAAACACTCTCCCAGCTTATCTGTTTTGTTGTGTGCCGCCACATTACCATAAATGCAACAGCCTAGAGCAAAACTCCTAGTCACACATCTGCGACCAAGCTAACATTCGCTCATCATTGTGCATCGCACAAAAACGCTGCATCAGACAGCGATCAAACAATGCTGCTGTGCCCATCCATGCAATCTACATCTATTGTGTTACGAGGATACCAGTATGACTACTTCTAACGAACAATTCGCCAAACTGTCCGCAAACGGCCTGGAAGCCGCTTTCCGCGTTGCACAAATCACACTGGATAGCGCCGAGCGCTTTGCCAAGCTGAGCCTGGAACTGTCCAAGCAGACGCTGGAAGAAAACGTCAAGCTGGCCCGCGAACTGAGCGAAGTGAAAGACCCGCAAGAAGCACTGAGCCGCGTCAACAAACTGACCGCCCAAGGCCTGGAGCAAGCGGTTGCCAACAGCCGCAACGTGTACGACATCGTGTCGCAAACCCAGAGCGAGCTGGGCAAGGTAGCCGAGACCAACTTCAGCGACCTGAACAAACTGCTGATCAGCAACGTGGAAAGCCTGGGTAAAAACGCCCCGGCTGGCTCCGAAGCTGCCATCAATGCATTCAAATCCGGTCTGGCCGCCTCCGCCGCTGCATTCAGCACCTTGAGCAAGACCGGCCAGCAAGTCGCCGAGTTCGCCGACAGCAGCGTGAAAGCCGCCACCAGCGCCACTGCTGATGCCGTGAAAGCTGCAGCCAAGCGCACTGCTTGATCGACAGCATCGTCTGACAAAGCCCACATCCCCGCCACTGCGCGGGGATGTTTCTTTTGTGGCGCAAGCGTGGCCGCATGCCCCGTCAGGGGGTACAATGCGCGCATTACGCTAGAAACCGGAATAAAAGCAGCATGAAAATCAGCAGCAACTTCGACGCAGGCAGCATCGACGTAGTCGCCCTTAACGGCTTTGACGACATCCAGTTACGGATCCGTCCCGACAATGCCTCGGACTTTGCCCAATGGTTTTACTTCCGCTTGCAAGGCGCCGCCTACGAAACCTGCCGCATCCGTTTCCTGGACATCGACAAGACTGCCTACCCCAAGAGCTGGGATGGTTACCAGGCCGTCGCCTCCTACGATCGCGTCAACTGGTTCCGTGTGCCCACCTATCTGGACGGCAACGAGCTGGTGATCGAGCACGCGCCACTGGCCGGCAGCATTTACTACGCCTACTTCGAGCCCTATTCGCACGAGCAGCATCTGAACCTGATCGGCATGGCGCAAAGCTCCGGCCTGTGCCAGGTCAGCGATCTGGGCGCTACCGTACAACAGCGGGATATCAACCTGCTAACCATCGGCCATGAAGTGGAATCCGATCTCAAGATCTGGATTACCGCGCGCCAACACCCGGGTGAAACCATGGCCGAATGGTTCGTCGAAGGCTTCCTGACCCGCCTGCTGGACGCACAGGACCCCACCTCGCGCGCCCTGCTCGACCGGGCTACCTTCTATGTGGTACCCAATATGAACCCGGACGGCTCGGTACTGGGCAACCTGCGCACCAACGCCGCCGGCGCCAACCTGAACCGCGAATGGCTGAACCCCAGCCTGGAAACCAGCCCGGAGGTTTACCACGTCCGCAACAAGATGCTGGAAACCGGCGTTGACTTGTTCCTTGATATTCACGGCGACGAAACCATTCCCTACATCTTTGTCGCCGGCACCGAAGGCGTCCCCACTTACAGCCCGCGTATCGCAGCACTGGAAGAAAGCTTCAAGCAGCAGCTGAAGGTGGCGTCACCCGACTTCCAGGACGAACACGGCTACGACCGTGACGAACCGGGTGCGGCCAACCTGTCTATGGCCACCGCCTGGGTAGGCAACCAGTTCCAGTGCCTGGCCTACACACTGGAGATGCCGTTCAAGGACAACGACAACCTGCCGGATGACGACACCGGCTGGAACGGCCAACGCAGCCTGCGCCTGGGCGAGGCCACGCTCAGTGCCATCTACGGCGTACTGAAGGACTTGCGCTAAGCCACACCACGGCACCCAAGAAAAAAGCCGCTCAACGCGGCTTTTTTCTTGAGCGACAACCACATCAGGACAAGGTCTTGATCAGTTCCACTTCCACCTGACACCACTCGGTAGCACGCTCTACAACGCGGCCAAGGCTGATCAGGAACATCTTGCCGCGCGCCACCATATGGAACTGCTTGCCCATGGCGTAGCTACCGGTAGAGATCAACAAGGTATTCAGTTTCTTGCCGTCCTTGAGCAAGGGCACAAACAGGGCAATCTCGCCTTGGTTCCACACCATCTCCGAGGGCATGGACGGGTCAACCGGGCGACCTTCTTCCTGACGCAGGGCCGCCGCCACCGGGCGACTGGTCAGAATCTGCACCCCCAGGTAGATGCGGTCCTGACCCGGGCGCTGCAAACGGCGCACCACACCCAGCGACCACTCGTCCGCATCGCGGTCCCGAAAACCCAGCAAGGTGCCTAAGGCCACCCACTCATTACCCTGCGCGGGCAAACTCAAACCAAGCCCGGTCTCACTTTTGTTATCAACGTCCCAGAACGGCAGGGTTTCCTTCACCTGAAGCGGTGATACCAGTTGCCGCTCGCGACGACGGCTAGTGACAAAACCGTAAATGCGCACTTCTTCTTCAGTTTCGAAACCGTCGCCGCCCCCACCTGTACGACGAGCATCGTCTCTCGCGCGCTCCTCTTGCTCTCGTACCAGCTTGTGCAACATCGGCAAACGCTGTGCCACTTCTACCTGCTGGCTTTGTACCCGCACGCGTTCGGCACGCTCGAAACGGAAGGGTCGTACCGCCCATTCCCGACACAAATGGCGTAGCAGAGCCGCATCCACACCCGCCGTCATGATGGCTTTCAACTCGGAAGGCACACCACCGGCCTCGAATACGGACGCCCACTGTGTCAACCGGTCTACCAACTCCCCGGTATGCCAGACTCGCAACACGCCTTTGGGCAGATCCCCACGCACCCGGCCCGGAGGTTGGCCGCCAGCCAGGTTCACCACAAAACTGGTTTCACCCATGAAGTCCTGGCCTAGCGTCATGGTGTTGGAGGTCAGCAAGCTGAGCTGATAGGCAAAACGTGTCTGGCGGATACTGAGGTTACCGCTGGTAAGCATGGACACCATCAGCAGGGACAAATACAGGTCGTGAACGGTAGTACTGCCCCATTCTGGGAACAGCTGCACCGGTGCCGCATCGATGTGATGCTGCTCGGCATACGAAAACAGCTGATGCACATTGCGCCAGAACATTTCATCGGGTTGATAGTGGCGGTAGTACTGCCACAGGGCAAATTCGGTGAGGTAATGCATCATCCTGGCGATGACCAGCGGCAACATCATACGTACCGCCGCCGCAGAGCTGTCATCGGGATCAAAGCTCATGAAGCGCTGGTAAGCAGCCAGTATCTGGCGACCATAACCCAGAATCTGGGCACGCAGCTGTGCCTCCAGCGGTTTGGGCATGCGAGTGTTCAGCAAGTACTGCTCGCATAACTGCTCGTGCGCTTGCGACAGCAACTTGTCCAGCTCCAGCACCGCCTCCAGGGACTCCGGGCTGTAGTTTTCGCTTTGGGCATTGAATTGCATCAGCAGCTCGGTAGCTTTGGCATGGGCTACCGGGCCCGTTTCCCGTGAAAGCGGCGCATACCACTCCGCCATCAGCTTGACAGAGTCCAGCGGATGGGACGGTTTTTTGCTGCCAAAAGAGAAAAAGTCTAGCTTGACCATGTTGTACCTGACGACAGGTTATGCATGCGCTGCCATCTTCCATTCGGAATTCGATAGCTACAGTATACGCGACGTTATCAGACTCCAAAAACAAAACGCCATGCAAAGCTGCATGGCGCCTGTTTTATGAGACAAACCGCATTACTTGATCAGCAGATCGTCCAGCGATTTACCCTCATCCAGCCAGGAAACCACCCACAGCGGCTTGCGACCACGACCGGTCCAAGACAGGCTGGCGTCATCCGGGTGGCGGTATTTGGCCTCTACCGGCTTGCGCGCGGCAGTCGCTGCAGTGCCCAGCTTGGCAGATTTGCTGGCCAGATCTTCAATATCCAGACCGTGGGTGCGAATCAGCTCCAGCACCTGTTTGGCGGCCTTGGCCTTTTCTTCGCTTTCACGGCGACGGATTTCCGCATCAACGTCAGCGCGCAATTGCAGCAGAGCAGAAAAATCGAAAGTAGACAGATCCATTGATAACCCCCTAAATTAAAAAAACCTACCTGGCGACAAAATAAATCAGCAGGTAGGTTCAGTCAAGATTATATCGGCCAGAAAGTCAATAACAATCAATCGGCATCAGGAAACGCATACGGCAGGGTTAATTTTTCGATACTGGCATCGGCAACATGTTGCAACCGCACCTGATCATCCCACGCCGCGCGCTGGATAACCAGCAGCACTTCGAAGCAGTTTTCTGCCACCGGGCATAGCTGAACCACCCTGCCAATTACCTGATCGCCGGTTGCAGCCGCAATCAGCGGCGCACCTTCAGACAGGTTGGCCGCATTGCGAATCAATGCACGGTACATGCGTCGCTTTACTTTACCCAGATATTGGGTACGCGCCACGATTTCCTGCCCGGGGTAGCAACCTTTCTTGAAACTGATGCCGCCGATCAATTCCAGATTAAGCATTTGCGGTACAAATTCTTCATAGGTCGCCTGAGAGACCCAACCCAAACCTGCACGAATAAATACCAATTCGGCCGCCATACTGCCAACTGCCAGCTGGCCTGCCGCCAAAACAGGCGTCTGACCAGGCGGCAGCAAATGCAGGCCAATGCCATTACCCAGATCGATAGCTATGGCGCCCGCGGACATTGGCGTAACGCCAGGCGCCCCCAATGCGGGCAATTGCACCAGCCACGGCAACAACATGGTAGAAGCATCAGCGATTTTCACCTTGGCACGCAGTACAAACATACTCAGACGGCGGCGGAATACTTCGGCAATATCGTGACGCAGTATCAGATAGTAAACTCCGTCAACAGCAGCAAGCACAAAACTGGCCTGCATTCTGCCTTTGGCGGTGGAATAGCTGCCTAGCGTGACACCGTTGGCCGCAATGGCGGCCACATCACAAGAAAACTGCCCCTGCAAAAAGGCCGTGGCATCATCGCCGGAAATAGCCAACACCGTATAGCGAGTCAACGGTGAATAAGCATGGCCATCCGTTACTGCCTGCAATTGCGTATGATATTCCGGCAACAGCAGGTTCCCCGCCTCATCCAGCTCTGCACTATGTTTCACCAGCCATTCGCTCAAGTTTTGCTGCATTGCACACCTCGATGTCATTGATATTGATCTTGGGGACCGGCGCATTCAGAATGCCCGACACCAACCTGAAACCCTTTATAAAAAAACCGCCAGCACCATGTCGCAACCCGAATCCACCCCGTTTCATCCACTAGGCTATGCCCTGATGGCCATTCTGTTGTGGTCGTCGCTGGCCACACTGGGCACCTATACCCAACGCCTGCCACCTTTTCTGGTAACGGCCATTGCATTGGCTATCGGCGGACTGCTCAGCGTGCGTCATATTGCGCAATGGCGCGTACCCACCAGCACATTAATCACCGGCCTGGCAGGTATTTTTGGCTATCACTGCCTACTGTTTACCGCCTTCCGCACCGCGCCACCATTAGAAGCCAATCTGCTCAATTACCTGTGGCCATTATTGATTGTGCTACTGAGCCCGGTTTTCAAGCTGGGCAAGCTGCGCTGGCAACACCTTTGCGCATCGGCACTGGGCTTTGCTGGTGCCGCACTTATCGTTACCCAAGGCCAGTTACGCTTGCCAGACAGCCTGCCAAGCGGCTATCTGTTTGCAATGGCAGCGGCACTGACCTGGGCCTGCTATAGCCTGCAGACGCGCAAACTACCCCACTTTCCCAATGCGGCCGTTGGCGGCTTCTGCATGGGGTCTGCAGTGCTGGCAGCGGGCTGTCACCTGTGGTTTGAACCACGAGTGGTACCCAATGGTAGCGAGTGGCTGGCACTGATTGCCATGGGCGTTGGCCCGCTGGGCTTGTCGTTCTTTTGCTGGAACCTGGCAATGAAACATGCAGACCCGCGCCAGGTAGGCGCCTTGTCTTACCTCACCCCATTACTGTCTACGCTGATGCTGACACTGAGCGGCTTGAGCAGCATGACCCCTAGCAGCTGGCTGGCAGCCGTGCTGATTCTGGGCGGCGCCATTCTGGGCAGCCTGGCGGGGCGCAAATGAAAATGCACGCCATCCAGCAGGACGGCGTGCATTCTAGACCTTGCAGGCAGGAATAAAAACCGTTGCCAGCAAGGGTTATTTCATGGTTCGACGATAAACACGCTGCGCACCGCGCACCGCGTTCAATGGCGCGGTAGATAGCTGGGTAGAAGCAAAGTGATGAATCTGGCGCGAAGCACGGCTGGCAATCATGCAGCCAGACAGACCCGCCTCCAGCGGCAACAAACAGGGCGCCAGCGACTTCGGGCTGTGGTCAAGGTATTGCTGCCACTGTTTTTGCTGCTTGCCTACCCAGCGCTCACCCATCACCAGCAGTTCGTGCTGCAGATCGGCTGACACTTGCAATATGGCAGCGCCGGACTGTAACGAGCCTTCCAGCCGCTGGTTAAGCTGGGTAGGACAGAACGGTGCATTGATTGCCTGCGGATAAAAATGCCGCAAGTAATCGGCTTGCGCCGCCATCCAGCGCTGCTGCGCACGCTGGCAAACATCCAGATACTGCTGCCACACTTTATCCATCGCCACTCCTGCATGCATTATTTCAGCCAAGCTGCCAGATTTGTGACAGCTCCTCCATCAGCACTGCCAGCATGGGATCGGCGACTTTATCGGCAGCAAAGACAAACTGCAGCTCGGCAGTCTTGACGATACCCGGCACCACCTCCAGCAGGCCTTGCTGTTCGGCGTGCAGCGCCTCCTGCTCGCGTATCAGCGACAGGCCCACCCCCGCTTTGACCAGCTCGATGGCAGTAAACAGGTTATCGCATTCGGAGATTTTCTTCGGGGAAATATTCAGCTCCCGCCACAACTCGCTAACGATCTTGGACAGGCTGGAAAACTGCGAGATGCCGACCCAGGGCAACCGCCCCAACTCTTTAGGGTTGGCCGCATTAATGCGTGCCAGCCAACCTACCGGCGCCACAATGCGCAGCGGCAGGTTATCCAGCAACAGGGTATGCACGTTGACGTAGGGGTTTTTACCCAGATAGAAGCCACCGTCCAGCTCCTTTTTGCGCACGGCATTCAGTACGTCGCCGGTTACCCCCTGGTGCAGGCACACCTCTAAAAGCGGATGACGTTCGCTAAGACGGGCTACCAGAGGGCCAACGCGCAGCATGTCGGGCGTCAGCGTGATGCCCAGCTGCAACTTGCCGCTGAGCTGCCCTTTAAGCGCACGTGCGTGGTTAAGCAACTGGCGGGCTGCCGCCAGAATGTCTTGCGCCTGCGGCAGCAACTCCTGCCCGGCAAGGGTGAGTACCACCCCTCCGGCAGTGCGCTCGAACAGGGGCATGCCCACTTCTTCCTCAATGGCCTTGATCTGCGCCGTCACTGCCGGCTGCGACAAATGCAAGACCTCAGCAGCCTGTGTCAGGTGGCCTTGCTGCGCCACCGTCACAAAGGTTCTCAGCTGATAGATTTCCATCCCGGTACGGCCCTCTGCTCTGTGTTGCGCACCCGCGCTGGCGTGCGTGTCGAGTTCGATAAGTTTTGCACCATTCTGTACAAGCCCCCGCACGACGACAAGGGCAAGGCAGCACAAAACTGCATCAAATTGACTTATGTCATACATCAATAAAGCAAATGCTCGACTGCAAGTAATTGTTTTTTAAGTGATAAATTTTAACCTCGTAGCGGAACTTATTCCGAACATCAGAAAATACGATTAGCTGGCACTTGCACCAAAGTCGTAATGTCCCCTCAGCGATTACTGTCTTTCGGCAGTTCGCATCGAGAGAACAGGGAGGAACAATGAACGAAGACATCCTGAAACGGGTGCAGGCCAATCCGAAATTCGCAGAACTGGTCCGCAAAAGAACCAGCCTCGGATGGCTGCTCAGCATCGTCATGCTGGCAATCTATTACGGCTTCATCCTGATACTTGCCTTTGCCCCGGCATCGCTGGGCGCTTCGCTGTCCGGCGGCGTCACGACCGTTGGCATCCCCATCGGCATTTTCATCATCGTCTCGGCGTTCGTGCTGACCGGTATTTACGTGCGCAAGGCCAATACCGAGTTTGACCAGCTGAACCAGCAGATTGTGGAGGAGGCGAAAAAATGAAGAACTGGATGAAAACCGCCTCTGCTGCGGGCCTGTGTGCGCTGCCAGCGTTGGCCATGGCCGCTGGTGCCATTGACGGCGATGTGCAAAAGCAGGCCACTAACTGGACCGCCATCGTGATGTTCCTGCTGTTTGTATCGGGCACGCTGTACATCACCTACTGGGCGGCGCGCCGTACCCAGTCCGCTTCCGACTTCTATACCGGTGGCGGTGGCATTACTGGCTTCCAGAACGGCTTGGCCATCGCCGGCGACTACATGTCTGCCGCCTCCTTCCTGGGTATCTCCGCCATGGTGTACGAGAAAGGCTACGACGGCCTGATCTACTCCATGGGCTTCCTGGTCGGTTGGCCGGTGATCTTGTTCCTGGTAGCCGAACGCCTGCGCAACCTGGGTAAGTTCACCTTCGCCGACGTGGCCTCCTACCGCCTGCAACAAACCCCGGTGCGTACCTTTGCCGCGACCGGCACGCTGGTGGTGGTAGCCCTGTACCTGATCGCGCAGATGGTCGGTGCCGGCAAGCTGATCCAGCTGCTGTTCGGCCTGAACTACAGCACCGCCGTCATCCTGGTGGGTGTGCTGATGGTGATGTACGTGATGTTCGGCGGCATGCTGGCCACCACCTGGGTACAGATCATCAAGGCCGTCATCCTGCTGTCCGGCGCGTCGTTCATGGCCTTCATGGTGATGTCTTCTGTTGGCTTCAGCCCGGAAGTGCTGTTCCAGAAAGCCGTGGAAGTACACGCCAAGGGCGCTGCCATCATGGAACCGTCCAAAGCCGACCCGATCGACTCCATCTCGCTGGGCCTAGCCCTGATGTTCGGTACTGCGGGCCTGCCGCACATCCTGATGCGTTTCTTCACCGTGAGCGACGCCAAAGAAGCTCGCAAATCGGTGTTCTACGCTACCGGCTTTATCGGCTACTTCTACATCCTGACCTTCATCATCGGCTTCGGCGCCATCGTACTGGTACTGAACCAGCCGGCCTTCATGGAAACCATCGTGAAAGACGGCAAGCCGATCACCCAGCTGCTGGGCGGCAACAACATGGCAGCCATCCACCTGTCGCACGCAGTGGGCGGTGACCTGTTCTACGGCTTCATCTCTGCCGTGGCCTTCGCTACCATTCTGGCGGTAGTTGCCGGCCTGACCCTCTCTGGCGCCTCTGCCGTATCGCACGACTTGTACGCCTCCGTGATCAAGAAGGGCAAGGCCAACGAGAAGGACGAAATGCGCGTATCGAAGATCACCACGTTGACGCTGGGTGTCATCGCCATCGTGCTGGGCCTGGTGTTCGAGAAGCAGAACATCGCCTTCATGGTGGGTCTGGCCTTCTCCATCGCGGCTTCGGCCAACTTCCCGGTACTGTTCCTGTCCATGTTCTGGAAAGGCCTGACCACCCGCGGCGCCGTCATCGGTGGTGCCATCGGTCTGGTGTCGGCAGTAGTGATGATCATCCTGGGGCCGGCAGTATGGGTAGACGTGATGGGCCACGCCAAAGGCTCCGCTCCGTTCCCGTACAAAAACCCGGCCATTTTCTCGATGACCCTGGCCTTCTTCTTCACCTGGCTGTTCTCGGTGCTGGATACCTCCAAGGCAGCGGAAGAAGAAAAAGCCAAGTTTGATGCCCAGTTTGTTCGCTCCATGACCGGTATCGGTGCCTCCGGCGCGTCCAAACACTAAGCCCTACCCGTAGCACTGGCCGCACCGTTCGCGGTGCGGCCAACCAAGAAGAGATAATTAAGGAGCCACTATGTCTACCCTCGAATCGATCCTGAAGGAAACCCGCAGCTTTGCACCCAGCGAAGACTTCCGCCGCAAGGCCACCGTATCCGGCATGGATGCCTACAACGCGCTGTGCGAGCAGGCCGACGATCACTACCTGTCCTTCTGGGGGGACCTGGCGCGCGAACTGATTACCTGGAAAAAGCCGTTCTCCCGCGTGCTGGACGACAGCAACGCCCCGTTCTTCAAATGGTTTGACGACGGCGTGCTCAACGTGTCCTACAACTGCCTGGACCGTCACCTGGCCGTCAACGCCAACAAGATTGCGCTGATTTTTGAAGCTGACGACGGTGAAGTTACCCGCGTCACCTACTCCGAACTGCATCGCCGTGTGTGCCAGTTTGCCAATGGCCTGAAGAGCCAGGGCATTGCCAAGGGCGACCGCGTGGTGATCTACATGCCGATGGTGATCGAAGCCATCGTCGCCATGCAGGCTTGCGCCCGTATCGGCGCCATCCACTCGGTGGTCTTCGGCGGCTTCTCCGCCGGCGCCGTGCGTGACCGCATCCAGGATGCCGGCGCCAAAGCCGTCATCACCGCCAACGAAGGCCTGCGCGGCGGCAAGACCGTACCGCTGAAAGCCACCGTGGACGAAGCGCTGGCCATGGAAGGCTGCGAAAGCATCCAGTCCGTCATCGTGTACCAGCGCACCAATGGTGGCGCCAACTGGACCGAAGGCCGCGACGTGTGGTGGCACAAACTGATCGAAGGCCAAGCCGAGTACTGCGAACCGGAATGGATGAATGCCGAAGACCCGTTGTTCATCCTGTACACCTCCGGCTCCACCGGCAAACCGAAAGGCATCCAGCACAGCAGCGCCGGCTACCTGCTGGGTGCGATGAACAGCTTCCGCTGGGCCTTCGACTACAAACCGAATGACGTGTACTGGTGCACCGCCGACGTGGGCTGGATTACCGGTCACTCCTACATCTGCTACGGCCCGCTGGCCAACGGCGCCACCCAGGTGGTGTTCGAAGGCGTACCGACCTACCCGGACGCCAGCCGCTTCTGGCGCATGATCGAGCAGCACAAGGTGTCGATCTTCTACACCGCCCCCACCGCCATCCGTTCGCTGATCAAGCTGGGTGCCGACCTGCCCAAGCAGTTCGACCTGTCCAGCCTGCGTATCCTGGGCACCGTGGGCGAGCCGATCAACCCGGAAGCCTGGATGTGGTACTACGAAGTGGTAGGCGGCGGCCGTTGCCCGATCGTCGATACCTGGTGGCAGACCGAAACCGGCTCTGCCATGATCGCCCCGCTGCCGGGCGCAGTACCCACCAAGCCGGGCTCTTGCACCCTGCCGCTGCCGGGCATCATCGCCGACATCGTTGATGAATCCGGCGCCCAGGTAGAACCGGGCCGCGGTGGTTTCCTGGTGATCAAGAAGCCGTTCCCGTCGCTGGTACGTACCATCTGGAACGACCCGGAACGCTTCAAGAAAACCTACTTCCCGGACGAATTCAACGGCCAGTACTACCTGGCGGGCGACTCGGCCAACCGCGACGAAAACGGCTACTTCTGGATCATGGGCCGTATCGATGACGTGCTGAACGTGTCCGGCCACCGTCTGGGCACCATGGAAATCGAGTCGGCACTGGTGGCCAACCCACTGGTGGCCGAGGCGGCCGTGGTAGGCAAACCGCACGACATCAAAGGCGAAGCCGTGGTGGCCTTCGTGGTACTGAAAGGTAACCGCCCGCAAGGCGAGGACGCCAAGAAAGTGGCAGCCGAGCTGAAGAGCTGGGTAGCGCACGAAATCGGCAAGATCGCGCAACCGGACGACATCCGCTTTGGCGAGAACCTGCCGAAGACCCGCTCCGGCAAGATCATGCGCCGTCTGCTGCGCTCCATCGCCAAAGGCGAAGAGATCAGCCAGGACACCTCCACCCTGGAAAACCCGCAAATCCTGTCGCAACTGCAGGAAGCCGCGGTGTGATGTACCTAGCCAGCCCGCCACGGCGGGTTGGCCACCCCTTGTTTTTTGATGTTCCTTGCAGAAGTACTGTTTTACCCTCCTTGGCCGCGCGCGTGCTGCAATCACCGCGCGGCATTTTTCTTTTCGGCCCGGCAGACAGCGCACGCAGGGCCTATGCCAGCACACCTTGCGGCCAACCCTGCGGCAATGAAGGTTGAAGCGGTACCGGTGAACTAGGATAATCCCGCCATTAACGCCACCCCTCCCCCGCAATGGACCTCGGACATTATCTGCTCATCCTGGTCAGCACCGTGCTCGTCAACAACGTGGTGCTGGTCCGGATACTGGGCCTTTGCCCCTTCATGGGCGTTTCCAAAAAGCTGGAAGCCGCTATCGGCATGGGCGCCGCCACCACCTTTGTGCTGACGCTGGCTGCCGGCAGCAGCCACCTGGTGAACCAGCTGCTGATCGCGGCCAACCTGGAATTCCTGCGTACGCTGTCGTTCATCGTCATCATCGCCGGCATCGTGCAGTTCACCGAGATGGTGATCCACAAAACCAGCCCGGTGCTGTACCAGGTGCTGGGCATCTACCTGCCGCTGATCACCACCAACTGCGCGGTACTGGGCATTCCGCTGCTCAACGCCCAGCTGCAGCACAGCTTTGCCGAATCGCTGGTATTCGGCTTTGGCAGCGCGCTGGGCTTTACCCTGATCCTGATCCTGTTTGGCGCCATGCGTGAGCGCCTGGAAGGTGCCGACATCCCGGCGCCGTTCCAGGGCAACGCCATCGCGCTGCTTACTGCCGCGCTGATGAGCCTGGCCTTCATGGGCTTCGGAGGCCTGACACGATGACAACCCTGCTTTACGCGCTGCTGGTGATGGTGGCGCTGGCACTGCTATTGGGCGCCATCCTCGGCTACGCGTCGGTACGCTTCAAGGTGGACGCCGACCCGCTGGTCGACAAGATCGACGACATCCTGCCGCAGACCCAGTGCGGCCAGTGCGGCCACCCGGGCTGTCGCCCCTACGCCGAGGCTATTGCCAGCGGCGAGGAAGACATCAACAAATGCCCGCCGGGCGGCGAAGACGGCATCCGCAAGCTGGCCGAGCTGCTGGGCGTAGACTTCAAACCGTTCGACGCCGGCGCCGCCCAGCCCAAACCGAAAGCGGTGGCGCTGATCGACGAAGCCACCTGTATCGGCTGTACGCTGTGCATCCAGGCCTGTCCGGTGGATGCCATTCTGGGTTCGGCCAAGCAGATGCACACGGTCATCGCCAGCGAATGCACCGGCTGCGAACTGTGCCTGGCGCCCTGTCCGGTGGACTGCATCCGCATGATTCCGCACGGCACCGACCTCACCAACTGGAAATGGCGCTACCCCACCATTCCGATCAAGGCGGTGAAGCCATGAGCCGGCTGTACGACTTCCACGGCGGTATCCACCCGCCGCAGCACAAAGACGCCGCCACCGGTAGCCCGATCCAGGCGCTACCGTTGCCACCGCTGCTGCACATCGCGCTGGCGCAAAGCGTGGGCAATGCAGCGCGGCCCACCGTGGCCGTGGGCCAGCGCGTACGCAAGGGCGAAACCCTGGCCGAGCCGGACGGCCGCCTGTCGGCCGCCGTGCACGCGCCGACGTCGGGCACCATCACCGCCATCGGCCCGCACCCGTTTGCCCACCCCTCCGGCCTGCCGGTTGACACCCTCACGCTGCAACCGGACGGGCTGGACGAATGGCTGCCGCGCCAGCCGCTGGACTGGCAGCAAGCCGACGCCGCCACGCTGCGCCAGCACCTGCAAGCCATGGGTGTGGTCGGCCTTGGTGGCGCGGTGTTCCCCACCCACCTGAAGTTGGCCGCCAGCAAGCTTGCCACGCTGGTGGTAAACGGCGCCGAGTGCGAGCCGTTCATCAGCTGCGACGACTTGCTGATGCGCGAGCGCGCCGCCGGCATTGTGGACGGCATCCGCATCGCCGCGCATGCGCTGCAGGCGGGCGAGGTGCTGATCGGCATCGAAGACAACAAACCGCAAGCCATCGCTGCCATGCAGGCCGCCTGCGCCGGCACCGCGTACCGCGTGGTGACCATTCCCACCAAATACCCCAGCGGCGGTGCCAAGCAGCTGATCCGCATCCTGACCGGCATCGAAGTGCCTCACGGCACACGCGCCACCGACCTGGGCGTGCAGTGCCTGAACGTAGGCACGCTGTACGCCATCGCCCGCGCCGTATTGCACGGCGAGCCGTTGCTCAGCCGCATCGTCACCGTTACCGGCGCCGTCACCCGTGCGGCCAACTACGAAGTGGCCATCGGCACGCCGCTGGCCTGGCTGCTGCAGCAGGCCGGCGTGGCCGACCCGAACGCCGACGTGATCATGGGCGGCCCGATGATGGGCATCACCCTGCCCGACCTGGCCGCCGGCCTGCCAAAAGCCGGCAACTGCCTGATCGCCAAGAGCGCCGCGCTGTTCCCGCCGCGCCCGGCCGAGCAGGCCTGCATTCGCTGCGGCGACTGCGCCAGCGTGTGCCCGGCCGAGCTGCAACCGATGGACCTGTTCTGGTTTGCCAAGTCGCGCCAGTTCGGCAAAGCGCAAGAACGCCACCTGTTCGACTGCATCGAATGCGGCGCCTGCAGCTATGTGTGCCCCAGCCAGATCCCGCTGGTGGACTACTACCGCTTTGCCAAGAGCGAGATCTGGGCCGCCGAGCGCGACAAGAAAAGCGCCACCCTGGCGCGCCAGCGTCACGAATTCCGCCAGTTCCGTATCGAACGCGACAAAACCGAAAAAGCCGAGCGCCTGGCTGCCCGCGCCGCCGAGCAAGCCATCAAGCTGGCAGCCAGCACCCCGGCCGCCCCCACGGTAGCGGCCACCCCTGGCACCGGCGACGATGCCAAGAAAGCGGCCATTGCCGCTGCCCTGGCGCGTGCCAGCGCCCAGAAAGCCGCCCAGCCGCTACCGGAAGCGCACACCAGCGCACTGGACGACAACAAGAAAGCTGCGATAGAAGCGGCGATGGCCCGCGCTGCTGCCCGCAAGGCCGCTGCCCAGGCAGCGCAAGCGGATAACACTACTGCGGCCAACCCCGACAGCGCCGCCATCCCCCCGGCGCCGCAAACCGGTATCGACGACGCCAAGAAAGCCGCCATCGAAGCGGCGATGGCCCGTGCTGCCGCCCGCAAGGCGGCGGCTGCCGAGGCCACGCAAGCGGATAACACTGCTGCGGCCAACCCCGACAGCGCCGCCACCGCCCCGGCGCCGCAAACTGGTATCGACGTCGCCAAGAAGGCGGCTATCGAAGCCGCGATGGCCCGTGCTGCTGCCCGCAAGGCCGCCGCCCAAGCAGCGCAAGCGGATAACGCCACTGCGGCCAACCCCGACCACGCCGCCACCGCCCCGGCACCGCAAACCAGTATCGACGACGCCAAGAAAGCCGCCATCGAAGCCGCGATGGCCCGCGCCGCTGCCCGCAAGGCGGCGGCTGCCGAGGCCAAGAAAGACCCCGCACCATGAGCATTCACGCTACCCATATCGCCCGCCCCGTCACCGTATCGCGGGTGATGCTGAAAGTACTGGCGGCGCTGCTGCCCGGCATTGCCGTCTCCGCCTATTGTTTTGGCCCCGGCGTGCTGGTGCAACTGCTGCTGGCGACCGTTACAGCGCTGGCGGCAGAGGCCGCCGTACTGCAACTGCGTCGCCGGCCGGTGGCGCCGGCGCTGGCCGACTTGTCGGCAGTGGTAACCGCCTGGCTGCTGGCGCTGTCGATGCCACCGTTGGGCGCCTGGTGGATGATCGTGCTGGCTACGCTGTTTGCCATCGTATTGGGCAAGCAGGCGTACGGCGGGCTGGGCAATAATCCGTTCAACCCGGCCATGGTCGGCTTTGCGGTGATGATCGTGTCGTTCCCGGCGCAGATGGCGGCCTGGGGCACACCGTTGGCCGCACTGGACGCCACCGCGCAGCTGCAGTGGATCTTCACCCACACGCTGCCCGCCGGCAGCAGCCTGGATGCCATCTCCAGCGCCACACCGCTCGACGTATTGAAAACCGGCTTGCTGCAGGGCGGGCAAACGGTTAGCCAGCTGCTGCAACAGCCGCGCTTCGGCCAATGGGGCAATGCCGGCGGCGAATGGGTGGCGCTGGCGTGGGCGCTGGGCGGCCTGTGGCTGTGGCAGCAGAAGCTGATCCCGTGGCGCACGCCGTTGGCGATGCTGGCCGGCGTGCTGGCCGTCAGCCTGCCGCTGTGGCTGTGGCAGCCGGCACACTACGCCAGCCCGCTATTCCATCTGCTGAATGGCGCTACCCTGCTGGCGGCCGGCTTTATCGTTACCGACCCGGTCAGCGGCAGCACCACGCCGCTGGGCCGGCTGATCTTCGGCTTTCTGGTGGGCGTGCTGGTGGTGGTGATCCGTGTGTTCGGTGGTTTCCCCGACGCGGTGGCGTTTGCCGTGCTGATCATGAATATGGCGGTGCCCTTCATCGACCAAACTACCCAGCCGCGCGTGTTCGGCCGCAAAGGGGGCCGCCATGCGTAATGCCGCTGCCCAGGCACGCCGTAGTGCGCTGACGCTGGCCGCCTTTGCCGCCACGGCCACGCTGTTGCTGGCCGGCACCTGGCTGGCCACCCACCAGCAAGTGGCCGCCAACGAAGCCGCTACCCGCGCCGCGCTGTTGGCGCAGGCCTTGCCGGCCGGCAGTTTCGACAACAACCTGACCACCAGCGCGGTAGCGCTGCCGGCGGCCATCGCACAGCACCTGGCGCAGCGCGACGCGGCCAACGTCTACCTGGCGCGCCGTAACGGCCAGCTCAGCGGCGTAGTGGTGGAAGCCGCCGCCGCCAACGGCTACGGTGGCCGCATCGAACTGCTGGTCGGCATCGCCCGCGACGGCACGGTGCAGGGCGTGCGCGTGGTCAGCCACCGCGAAACGCCGGGGCTGGGCGATTACATCGACCTGGCCGTCAGCCCGTGGGCGCACCAGTTTGCCGGCAAGCCGGCCACCAGCCGCTGGGCAGTGAAAAAGGACGGCGGCGATACCGATTATGTGAGCGGCGCCACCATCTCCGCCCGCGCCGTCAGCGCGGCGGTGGCACGCTGCAGCGATTACTACCGCACGGCGCAAGCGCGCCTGCTGCAAGGACAACCATGAGCAATACCCCTTCCGTGTGGCAAGACATCAGCCGTAAGGGCCTGTGGCAACAGAACCCGGGCCTGGTGCAGCTGCTGGGCCTGTGCCCGGTGCTGGCCATCAGCAATAACGTGATCAACGCGCTGGCGCTGGGCCTGGCCACTACACTGGTGACGGCGCTGTCCAGCGCCACCGTATCCAGTGTGCGCCACTGGGTGCCACACGATATCCGCAACCCGGTGTTCATCATGATCATCGCCAGCCTGGTTACCTGCGTGGACCTGGCCATGAACGCCTGGCTGCACGAGTTGTATCTGGTGCTGGGCATTTTCATTCCGCTGATCACCACCAACTGCATCGTGATGGCACGCGCCGAGGCGTTTGCCTCGCGCCAGCCGGTACGCGAGGCGGCGTGGGACGGCGCCATGATGGGGCTGGGCCTCACCGGCGTGCTGGTGGCGCTGGGTGCGCTGCGCGAGCTGCTGGGCAAGGGCACGCTGCTGGCCGGCGCCGACAAGCTGCTTGGCCCCATCGGCCAGCAGCTGACGCTGCACCTGGCCGGCCCGGATTACCAGTTCCTGCTGCTGATGCTGCCGCCGGGCGCCTTTCTTGGCCTGGCGCTGCTGATTGCCGGCAAGAACGTGCTGGACGCCCGTGCGCGCCAGCGTGCCGCCACCGCGGCCCACCCAGCCCCCGACGCCGAAGCGAGCCCCGCGCCATGAACAAGCAGAAACGCCAGGAAATCTTTGCCCGCCTGCAGGCCCACAACCCGCACCCCACCACCGAGCTGGAATACGCCACGCCGTTCCAGCTGCTGATCGCCGTGCTGCTGTCGGCGCAGGCCACCGACGTCGGCGTCAACAAGGCCACCCGCGTGCTGTTCCAGGTAGCGCCCACGCCGGACAAGATGTACGCGCTGGGCGTGGCCGGGCTGGAGGAATACATCAAGACCATCGGCCTGTACCGTACCAAGGCCAAGAACAGCATCGAAACCTGTCGCATCCTGCTGCAACAGCACGGTGGCGAGGTGCCGGAAGACCGCGAGGCGCTGGAAGCGCTGCCCGGGGTTGGCCGCAAAACCGCCAACGTGGTGCTGAATACCGCCTTTGGCCACCCCACCATCGCGGTAGACACCCACATTTTTCGTGTCAGCAACCGCACCCGGCTGGCGCCGGGCAAGGACGTGCGTGAAGTAGAGGAAAAACTGTTACGTTTTGTGCCCGCCGAGTACAAACAGGACGCGCATCATTGGCTTATCCTGCACGGACGCTACGTCTGCAAGGCGCGCAAGCCCGATTGCGAGCGCTGCGTGATTGCAGACCTCTGCGAATATCCGGCAAAACCGCTATGATGATCGCCTGCCGATTGATTTTTACTGTCGTCGCCCGCCGGGCGCGACCAACGCATTGAAAAGGATTGCCCAGGTGAACGCCTGCACACGCTTGGCCCTCATCACCGCCGTAGCCGTCTCGCTGGGAGGCTGCGGCAAAATCGAAGCCCTGTTCAAGGACGACAAGGGGGTCACCGTTGCCGTACCCGCCAAATCGGACGGCAGCGTGGCCATGCTATTGCCCGACTTTACCCAGCTGGTTGAGCGCGAAGGCCCGGCTGTAGTCAACATCCAGGCCATGCGCGCTGAAACGCGCACCAGCCAGAGCGACAACCCGTACGCGGTACCGGAAGACGACCCGTTCTACGAGTTTTTCCGCCGCTACATGCCCAACCCCAACCAGCAACAGGAAACGCCGCCACCATCAGAAAGCGTGTCCTTCGGCAGCGGCTTCATCTTTACCGAAGACGGCTACATCCTCACCAACGCCCATGTGGTCACCGGCAGCACCCAGATCAAGGTGATGCTGACCGACAAGCGCGAAATGCGCGCCAAGCTGGTGGGCCTGGACAAACGTACCGACGTGGCCGTGCTGAAGATCGACGCGGCCAACCTGCCCACCGTCAAGACCGGCACCCCGGACGAGTTGAAAGTAGGCGAATGGGTAGCCGCCATCGGCGCGCCGTTCGGCTTTGAAAACACCGTCACTGCCGGCATCGTCTCGGCCAAAGGCCGCAGTCTGCCCGACGAAAGCTACGTGCCGTTTATCCAGACCGACGTCGCCATCAACCCGGGCAACTCCGGCGGCCCGCTGTTCAACCTGAAGGGCGAAGTCATCGGCATCAACTCGCAGATCTACAGCCGTAGCGGCGGTTTCATGGGCATTTCGTTTGCCATCCCGATCGATCTGGCCATGAAGGTAGCCGACCAGCTGAAGGCCAAGGGCAAGGTCAGCCGCGGCCAGCTGGGTGTGCATATCCAGGAAGTGACGCAAGAACTGGCGCAGTCGTTCGGCCTGGACCGCGCCCGCGGCGCGCTGGTGGTCCGCGTGGAGCCATCCGGCCCGGCCAGCCGCGCCGGCATCCAGATCGGCGACATCATCCTGCGCCTGAACGGCCAGCTGGTGGAAAGCTCGCGCGACCTGCCGCGCATGGTGGGCGACCAGCCGCCGGGCGCCCGCATCAAGCTGGGCGTATGGCGCAAAGGCAGCGAACAGAACGTGGAAGCCACGCTGGCCGAGCTGGCCGCCGAGCAAAGCCAGGCGCAGCCGGAGCAGGCACAGCCGGAGCAACCGCAGAGCTACCAGTTCGGCAAACTGGGCCTGACCCTGTCCGAACTGTCGGTGGCCGACCGCGAAGAGCTGGGCATCCGCGGCGGCTTGTTCGTGCAGAAGGTGCAAGGCCTGTCGGCGCGTGCCGGCCTGCAACACGGCGACATCATCATCGGCCTGAACCAGACCGAAGTCACCACCGTAAAAGGCTTCGAGAAAGCGCTGAACGACGCCCGTGGCAATATCGCGCTACTGGTAAGGCGCGGCGACAGCACACTGTTCGTGCCGCTGCGCATGAACTGATTTCCAGCCGCCGCCAGGCGGCTTTTTTTTCGCCGCCAAGGCCGGGCACACGGCCAGGCGGCCAACGTCATGACACAAAGGAGAAACCATGAGCTTCCTGACCACCGACCTGTACGACGCCAATGAGGGCAAAGTAGCGGTACTACAGCCAATGCTGAAAAGCTACGGCGGCAAGGCGCGTTTTGCCGGCCAGATCGTCACCCTGAAACTGTACGAAGACAACACGCTGGTGCGCGAGGTACTGAGCGAAGCCGGCGCCGGCAAGGTGCTGGTAGTAGACGGTGGCGGCTCGCTACGCTGCGCGCTGCTGGGCGACCAGATTGCCGAACTGGCGGTGAAGAACCAGTGGGAAGGCGTGGTGATTTACGGCTGCATCCGCGATTCGGTTGCCATCGCTGCGCTGCCGCTGGGCGTGCGTGCGCTGGACACCAACCCGAAAAAATCGGTAAAGCGCAATGAGGGCACACGCGACCTGGTGCTGAATTTCGGCGGCGTGGACTTCACGCCCGGGCACTGGCTCTACGCCGACGAAGACGGCGTACTGGTCTCGCCCACGGCCCTGCTCTGAGCCTGACGGTGGCGCGGGTGCGCCGGCAGTAGCGGAAAAATGCTGCTGCGCACCCAGTGCAGCATCTGATCGGTCCAGGTATGGTCTTCCGGCACCAGCAACTCAGGTTGGTCCAGTGTGGCGGCGGTAATGTCGATTTCGTCCGGTGCGTCTTCGGTACGGTAGCTAAGCGTGGTGCCGCACTGCGGGCAGAAGCCGCGCTTTACCCCGATCGACGAATGGTACAGCCGCAGCTCGCCCTGCCACTGCAGGTCGATGCTGCGCACGGTAAACCAGGTCACGAACGGGGCGCCGCTGGCCTTGCGGCAGGACGCACAATGACAATGGGTGACGTGATAGGGTTGGCCGCGAAACCGGTAACTTACCGCACCGCACAAGCATCTGCCTTGCATGAGCCCCCCTTTCGTTGACAAATCCGTTACTTAGCCACTATAGCCAAGCTGCGTAGCCGGCGGAAGCGCTGCACTGCAAAATGTCGATGGCCTGCCCTGCCGCACTGCCGAACGCCGCCGCGGCCAACCTTACCAGCTGGCAACAAAAAACCCCTGCTGCATCGGCAGACAGGGGCTGCGTGTTGGCCGCGCCACGCGCGGCAGGCATCAGGCCGGTTGTACCGGGGTGGCGCCTTTTACTTCGGTGATCACGTTGTTCTCGTCCACAAACACCAGCTTCGGGTTGTGGTGGGCCAGCTCGCTGTCTTCGTAGGCCGCAAAGCTGGCGATGATCAGCAGGTCGCCGGGGGCGGCGCGGCGCGCAGCAGAACCGTTGACCGAGATCACACCGGAGCCGCGCTCGGCACGGATGGCGTAGGTGGCAAAACGCTCGCCGTTGGTCACGTTCCAGATCTGCACTTCTTCGTATTCGCGAATGTCTGCCGCTTCCAGCAGGTTTTCGTCGATGGCGCAGGAGCCGATGTAGTGCAGCTCGGCGTGGGTGGTGGTGACGCGGTGAAGCTTGGATTTCAGCATGGAGCGCTGCATGGTTTTTTCCTGTTACGGGCGCTGCTAACTCAGCGCGTTACTTCGATATTGTCGATCAGACGGGTGCGGCCCAGGCGGGCGGCAGCCAGTACCACCAGACGGCTTTCGCCGGCATGGGCGATTTCCAGCGTGTCGGCCTGGCGGACTTCGATATAGTCCACGCGCCAGCCGTGCGCCGTCAGGTCGTCGGCGGCAGCTTTTTCCAGTACCGCGTAGCGGTTGTCGCCAGACAGCAGCGCGTCGCGGATGGCGGACAGGTGACGGTACAGGCGCGGCGCTTCAGCGCGCTCTTCCGGGCTGAGGTAACCGTTACGCGACGACAGCGCCAGGCCGTCTTCGGCGCGGCCGGTATCCACCGGCACGATCTCGATCGGCATGTTCAGGTCGTCCACCATGGCACGGATCACGTGCAGCTGCTGGAAGTCCTTCTTGCCGAAACAGGCGACGTCGGCCTGCACGATGTTGAACAGCTTGCTCACTACCGTGGCCACGCCACGGAAATGGCCGGGGCGGAAGGCGCCACACAGCTCGTTCTGGATATGCGGCGGCTCCACATTGAAGTCCTGCTTGATGCGCGGGTACAGCTCGCGCTCGTCCGGGAAGAACAGCACGTCCACACCGGCAGCTTCCAGCTTGGCGCAATCGGCCTCGAAAGTACGCGGGTAGGCGTCGAAGTCCTCACCCTGGCCGAACTGCAGGCGGTTAACGAAAATGCTGACCACCACCTTGTCGGCGTGCTGGTGCGCGGCATCTACCAGCGCCAAATGGCCGGCGTGCAGGTTGCCCATGGTAGGCACAAAGGCCACGCGGCCGGCGGTTTTGCGCCAGGCGCGCAGCTCGGCAATGCTACGGATGACTTGCATGGTTCTCACTCAGAGAAGGCTGCCCCCCGGCCGTGGCCGGGCAGCAGCAGGTGACTCAGAAACAGTGTTCCGGCGCCGGGAAGCTGCCGTCCTTGACCGCGCTGACGTAGGCGCCAACTGCGCCCTGAATGCTCTGGGCTTCGTCCATGAAGTTCTTCACGAAGCGGGCCTTCTTGCCCGGGAACACGCCCAGCACGTCGTGCAACACCAGCACCTGGCCGGATACGTCCGGGCCGGCGCCGATGCCGATGGTCGGCACCTTCACCGCCTCGGTCACGCGCTTGGCCAGCGCTGCCGGCACGCACTCCATCAGCACCAGGCTGGCGCCGGCTTCGGCCAGTACGCGCGCTTCTTCGATGATGCGCTCGGCGTCGCTTTCGCTCTTGCCCTGCACCTTGTAGCCGCCAAAGGTATTGACGAACTGCGGGGTCAGGCCGATGTGGGCGCATACCGGCACGCCGCGCTGCACCAGGAAGCGCACGGTATCGGCCATGAAGGCACCGCCTTCCAGTTTCACCATGTGGGCACCGGCCTGCATCAGGCGCGCCGAGCTGGCAAATGCCTGCGCCGGGCTTTCCTGGTAGGCGCCGAACGGCAGGTCGGCCAGCACCAGCGCGCGCTTGGCACCGCGTGCCACGCAGCGGGTGTGGTACACCATTTCGTCCAGCGACACCGGCAGGGTGGAGTCTTCGCCCTGGATGACCATGCCCAGCGAATCGCCGATCAGCATGATATCGACACCGGCGCCGTCCAGCAGGCTGGCAAAACTGGTGTCGTAGCAGGTCATCATGGCGATTTTTTGCCCCTCGGCCGCCATGGTGTGCAGTGTGTTAACGGTGACTTTCATGTGTTTTTATCCTTGTTGCTTCTTCCGGTTGCGCGTTGCCCAGCTTGTGGCCGGGGCGCGCCCAGGGCGTCATGCGCCCTTGTTGAAGTAACTGCGCTGGCCACGCATCTCGCTGATGCAGCGCAACAATAGCCCGAAATCTTCCTCACCTTCAACCAGATCAAGATGGTCGGTGTTGACGATCAGGAGCGGGGCCGCCTCGTAGGCGTGAAAAAAGGTACTGTAGGCCTCGTGCATGCGCTGCACGTAGCCTTCCGGCATGGCAATGGTCTCGCCCGCAGCCGAGCGTGCGGCCAACCTTTTGCTGACCGTTTCCGGCGACGCCTGCAGGTAGATCACCAGATCCGGCACCGGGTGCTCGGGCAGGAAGCGCTGCACGATGCGCTGGTACAGCGCCAGCTCGTCCTTGTCCAGCGTCTGCTCGGCGAACATGGCGTCCTTGTCGAACAGGAAGTCGGCCACCAGCGGCGCGGCCAGCAGGTCGCCATCCAGCATGCCGTGCGCCATGTCGGCACGACGCATCAGGAAGTGCAGCTGGGTAGACAGGGCGTGGTACGGCGGGTGGCGGTAGAAGCGTTCCAGAAAGGGGTTCTGACCGCCCTCTTCGGCCAACAGGCGAACCTGCCAGTAATCGGCCAGACGACGGGCGAGGCCGGATTTGCCGCAGCCGATCGGGCCTTCCACCACAACATAGCGCAAATGGGACATGGCGTTTCCTGTTCAGGGCAAACGTTGCACCCCGGCGGCGTCCAGCGCGGCGGCAATGTCTGCCGCCCGGCCGTGCCCGCCCACCAGGGTATCGGGAGCCATTTCTGCCAGCGGCAGCATCACGAAAGCGCGTTCGTGCATGCGCGGGTGCGGCAGCGTAAGAAATTCGGTTTCAAGGCAGACGCCGTCTACTAGCAGCAGGTCGAGGTCGAGCACGCGCGGCGCATTACGAAAGGTGCGCACGCGGCCAAAGGCCTGCTCCAGCTGCAGCAAGGCGGCCAGCAAGTCCTGCGGCGCCAGCGCACTGTCTACCTGGCACACGGCATTGATGAAGTCCGGCTGGTCCGCATAACCCACCGGCGCGGTGCGGTAGCAGGACGAACGTGCCAGCAGGCTGACGCCGGGCAATTTGCCGATGGCGTGCAGGGCTGCTTCTACCTGCTGCACCGGGTTGTCCAGGTTGCTACCCAGCGCGATGATGGCACGACTCACTCGGCGCCACCTTCGGTCGGGCGCGCATTCGGCTTGCGGCGACGGCGGCGCTTCTTGCGCTCGCTGTCGGCAGCTGCAGAGGGCTGCGGCGCCTGGCGCGCTTCTTCGACCAGCAGCTGGCGATCGTCGTGATCGGCGTGCTGGAACTCGGCCCACCACTGCACCAACTCGCGCGGCACATCGCCGGCTTCGGCGCGCAGGCAGTAGAAATCGAAGGCAGCACGGAAGCGCGGCTGCTCCAGAAAACGGAACGGGCGGGCACCGGTGCGGCTTTCAAAGCGTGGCTGTAGCGACCAGATCTCGCGCATGGTGGCGGAGAAACGGCGCGGAATGGCGAAGTCTTCGTCCTGCAGCGACTCTACCTCGGCCATGGCGGCCATCAGCGCGGCAATCGATTTTTCGCCGGCGGCCATGCGCGCCTTCCAGCGGTTGTTTACCTGCGCCCACAGCAGTGCGGCCAACATGAAACCCACCGATACCGGTTTGTCGGCGCGGATGCGCTCGTCGGTGCTGGCCAGCGCCAGCTGCAGGAAGCCTTCGCCGCCCTCTTCGTCCATCACCGCGTCCAGCAGCGGGAAGATGCCGCGCGACAGGCCTTCATCGCGCAGCTTTTTCAGACAGGCGTAGGCGTGGCCGGAGTGCAGCAGCTTCAGCAGCTCGTCAAACAGGCGGGCCGGCGGTTCGTTCTTCAGCAGGTGGGCGTGGGCGGCAATCGGCTTGCGGGTGTGCTCGTCGATCTCGAAACCCAGCTTGGCCGCCAGGCGCACCGCGCGCAGCATGCGCACCGGGTCTTCCTGGTAACGGCGGGCCGGCTGGCCGATCATCACCAGCTTGCGCGCCTGCAGGTCTTTCACCCCATGGTGGTAATCGATGATGGTTTCATCGGTGGGGTTATAGAACAGCGCGTTGACGGTGAAATCACGCCGCTGCGCGTCCTCGATCTGGCTGCCGTAGGTGTTATCGGCCATGATGCGGCCGGTTTCGTTGGTTTTGCCCACTTCGCCACCCCGGAAGGTGGTGACCTCGATGGTTTCCGGGCCCATCATCACGTGCACGATGCGGAAGCGGCGACCGATGATGCGGGAACGGCGGAACAGATGGTGCACCTCTTCCGGCGTGGCGCTGGTGGCCACGTCAAAATCCTTGGGCGACACGCCCAGCAGCAGGTCGCGAACCGCACCGCCTACCACGTAGGCGCTGTGGCCGGACTCCTGCAGCCGCGACACCACGCGCAGCGCGGCCTGGCTGAGTGCATCGCGACGAACGCCGTGCTGTGCCAGCGACAGCACGCGCGGCTTGGGTTTGTTGCGGCTGATGCCGGCAGGCAGGTCGAAAACGCGACTGATCAGTTTGCGAATCATCAGGGACAGTATCTGGAAGAAGGTGGGAGGCAGCGGTCGCTGCCCGGATTCAAGGCGAGGATTATAGCCCGATATTTTATGCCGGCTCCAGTTTTGCGCCGCGACGGCGCTTGACAGTATCGATAGACTGCTCTAATTTCTCGGTTGCGCCGATTTGTGACTGCTTGCGGGGCGCCTGACAAATACCAGCTAAAGCGTACCCACACCCGCTGGACGCTTACGCTGCGTCGGCGGGTTTTTGCATTGGCAGTCACCATCCGCACACCAAGGTTTATGCGCCGAGTTAATCGACAACTTGCAGGGCGCCATCGAAATACTGCTAAAGCGTCGCTCGGCCAGCAAAACCGGGCGCGCACACCGCAACGGAGACTGCCATGTACGACTGCCAGGAAGACCGCTACACCGACTTCGCCATCACCCCGCGCCCGGCCGCCCCGGCCCTCAGCGGCTCGCTGACCGCCACCGCGGCCAACCCTGCCCTGCGCCACAAGCTGACCGAGCTGGCGGCCTACGCCACCGAACGCGGCCTGGATATCCACCTGCACCAGGGCACGCTGCAGATTGCCGCGCTGTCGCTGACCGAAGCCCTCAACATCAATGCCCGCTTCGGCCACGACCTGCTGATCAGCTGCCACCTGCGCCGCGACCCGCCGGCGCGTTTTGGCTGAAAAAACTGTCGCATGGCTGGCGGCACGGGCCACAACGGCACCGTATAATGCGGTTTTGACTGTACCCACCCGCCTTGCATGCTGTTTGATCTGAACCGTACCCCTGCTGCCACGCTGCGCAGCGAAGCCCTCACCGTCAGCAAACTGGCGCTACCGATCATGGTGGCGCAGATTGCCCAGGTAGGTACCGGCTTTGTCGATACCGTGATGGCCGGCCACGTCAGTACCGACGATCTGGCCGCCGTGTCGCTGGGTTCCAGCGTGTTCATCACCGTCTACGTCACACTGATGGGCATCGCCTCCGCACTGAACCCCATCCTGGCGCAGCAGGTTGGCCGCGGCGACAGCCACGAGATTGGCGACACCGCCCGCCAGGGACTGTGGTTCGGCCTGCTGCTGGGCGTGCTGGGCATGCTGGCCATGTTGGCGATGCAGCCCTTGCTGCGGCTGTGGCTAAGCCTGCCGCCGGAGGTGGAAGATAAGGCCATGCTGTTCATCACTGGCAGCGCCATGGGCATGCCGGCCGCCATCCTGCACCGCGCGTTGTACGCGTTCAGCTCCAGCCTGGGCCATACCCGCCCCATCATGCTGGTAAGCATTTGCGGCCTGCTGCTGAACATTCCGCTCAACTACGCGCTGATCCACGGTCTGGCCGGCCTGCCGGCGCTGGGTGGCGCCGGCTGCGGCTGGGCCACCGGCATGGTGATGTGGTTCAACGCGCTGGCACTGTTCCTGGTGATCAAACACAAGGCCGCCTATCGCCGCTACGCGTTCACCGGCCAGTTCAGTTGGCCGCAATGGGCGCGCTTTCCGGCGTTCTTCAAGCTGGGCCTGCCGATCGGGCTGTCGTTCTTTGTGGAAGTCAGCCTGTTTTCCTTCATTGCGCTGCTGATCGCCAAACTGGGCACCACCGTGGTGGCCACCCACCAGGCGGTGCTGAATTTTTCCAGCGTGATCTACATGATTCCGCAGAGCATCGGCGTGGCGCTCACCATCCGCGTCGGCCAGCGCGTCGGCGCCGGCGACTACCAAGGCGCCCGCACCGTCTGCGGCGTGGGCCTGGCGCTGGGCGTGGCGCTGGCCACGCTGACCATGATCTGGGTGCTGCTGGGCCGCGAAGGCATCATGCGCACCTATAGCAGCGACCCGGCGGTGATCAGCCTGGGCATGACGCTGATGCTGTTTGCCGCCTTCTACCAATTGACCGACGCCATGCAGACCATAGCCTCGGCCGCCCTGCGCGGTTATAAGGTGACTACCATGCCGATGGTGATCCACATCGTGTCGTTCTGGGTAGTGGGCCTGGGGCTGGGCACCTTCCTGGGGCTGGGCCACGCCAGCCTGCCCGGCCTCACGCTGCCGCTGGGCGTGCACGGCTTCTGGCTGGCGCTGGTAATCAGCCTTACCCTGGCCGGCATGCTGCTGGTTAGCTACCTGTCCCGCGAGAGCCGCCGCCGGCTGCATCGCCAAACTGTTTGAGAGACCATCGTGACCTTTACCCTGCATCACGACTACCCGATCCGCGCCCTCAACACCTTCGGCATGGACGTAAAAGCCGCCTACTTTGCCGAGCTGCAACAGCTGTCGCAGCTGCCGGCACTGCTGGCCAGCGACGCCTACCGCCAAGGCCCGGTGCTGTGGCTGGGCGGCGGCAGCAATATGCTGTTCACCCGCGATTACCCCGGCCTCATCGTGCGTAACGCGCTGAAGGGCCTGCGCGTGCTGGAAGAGAATAACGAACACGTGCTGATCGAAGCCGCCGCCGGCGAAGTGTGGCACGACTTCGTGCAGTACACGCTGCAGCAAGGCTGGAGCGGGCTGGAAAACCTCAGCCTGATCCCCGGCACCGTCGGCGCCAGCCCGATCCAGAACATCGGCGCCTACGGTGTGGAAGTAAAAGACACGCTGCACGAAGTGGTGTGTGCCGACTTGCAGCAAGGCGGTGCCGAAGTGGTGCTGCGTAACGCCGACTGCCGCTTTGCCTACCGCGACAGCGTGTTCAAGCGCGAGCTGGCCGGCCGTTACCTGGTCACAGCCGTACGCTTCCGGCTGGCCAAACAGTTCACCCCGCGTACCGGCTACGGCGACATCGGCCGCATGCTGGCCGAGATGGGCTGCGCCGAAGCGCCCACCGCCCAGCAGGTGAGCCAGGCGGTCATCCGCATCCGCCAAAGCAAGCTGCCGGACCCGGCAGTACTGGGCAACGCCGGCAGTTTCTTCAAGAACCCCATCGTACCGGCAGCACAAGCCGCGGCGCTGTTAGCCAGCCACCCGGCGCTGCCGCACTACCCGCAAGCCGACGGCAGCGTGAAGCTGGCCGCTGGCTGGCTGATCGAACAAGCCGGCCTCAAGGGCTACCGCGACGGCGACGCCGGGGTGCACGACCGCCAGGCGCTGGTACTGGTGAACCACGGCCAAGCCAGCGGCAGCCAGATGCGCGCGCTGGCCGAACACGTCTGCGCCACCGTGCTGCAACACTACGGCGTGCAGCTGGAGGCGGAACCGATCGTGCTGTAAGGCCCCGCCCACAGCACGATAAAACGGCGGCCAACCTTGCCAGGTTGGCCGCCGTTTTGTTTGCCCGCCCTGCCCACGGCGATCAGAACAGATGCGCGGCAGCCAGAAACAGGTACAGCACCGCAGCGTAACCCACCGCCCAAACCAATGATCGCGCCGTCGGCCAGTCCATCACGTAGCACACGCCATACGCCAGCCGCGCCAGCACGAACACCGCCGCCGCCGCGTCCATGTGCTGCTGTGGCACCAGGTTCAAGAAGGCCACTATTACCGCGGCAGCAAATACCGGAAACGCCTCCCAGCTGTTTTGCTGCGCCCAGTGCGCGCGCAAACGCCAGCCTTGCAACGCCGCCTGCGCCGGGCGCGGTGCCCGGTTACTCAAACCACCACTCTTGCTCAGCGCGGCATACAGCAGCGGCAATACCGCTGCGATCAGAATCGCCCAGAATGCAAACTGCATCATCACTCCTAACTCGCCAGATAGTGGCGATCGTCAAAGGTAGCCACCCAGTGCGGGCGGTAAACAATCAGGATGGCCATCACCAGGCCACTGGTAAACGCCTCGGACCAGGCCAGCAAAAAATAGAACGGCATGACGTTTTCCAGCAGATGGTCGGCAGCATAAGCGCCGGCAAGACCCAAGGCCAACAGGCCGCAAGCTGCTGCCAGCAGCATGCCTGCGGCGCCGGTGAGAAACGCGTTGACGAACACGTAGACAAACAGATTGGGCGCCAACCGCTGGCGGGCAAACTGCAGCGTCGCCGCCGTCAGCGCTACCACCGGAGCGTAGCTCAACAAGGCGTTCAGGCCCAGCGCCAGCGGGTCCAGAAAACCGGCTACCGCCAGCACCACCAGCACCAGTGACAAGGCCAGCATGGCCAACCATGGGCCCATCATCAGCGTGAATACGGTGGCACCCAGCAAATGAAACGACAAGCCCGGCTGCAAGCCGGCACGCGCTAGCGCAAAGCCCAGCAACACCACACAGGCGCCGCACCAAGCCGACACCGCCAGCTCCGGCAGCGCCCGCCACGCCACCTTGCGGATGCACAGCAACAGCAATAGCCCCCACACCAGATTTGCGCCCCATACCCAGGGCTGGGCAAACTGCCCGGCCAGAAAATTCATCTGCTCCACCTTGCATCGCAATACAAACGCCATCATAACAGCCGCCCCGCCGCCGCAAAAACCCGCCAGCCGTGCATTGCGGTAAAATGCGGCCAACCTTTAGACGAGAGCACGCATGTTTACCCTGCCCCCTGCCCACCATATTGCCAGCCTGGTCAGCCAGGCCCTGGCCGAAGACATCGGCCAGCAAGACTGGACCGCCCTGCTGATCGACGCCACCACGCCGGGCCACGCCCGCGTGATCGCCCGCGAGGCCGCCACCGTCTGTGGCCAAGCCTGGTTCGACGAAGCCTTCCGTCAGGTAGATGGCCGCTGTCAGGTAAAGTGGCAGGTAGCCGAGGGCCAGCAGGTAGCCGCCGATACCGTACTGTGCGAGATCAGCGGCCCGGCGCGCGCGCTGCTGACCGCCGAACGCACCGCGCTGAACCTGCTGCAGACACTATCGGCCGTCGCCAGCGAAACGCGCCGCTACGCCGACATCATCGCCGGCACCCGCGCCCGCATCCTGGACACCCGCAAGACCCTGCCCGGCATGCGCCTGGCGCAGAAATACGCGGTTACCGTCGGCGGTGGCGTCAACCAGCGCATCGGCCTGTACGACGGCATCCTGATCAAGGAAAACCACATCATGGCCGCCGGCAGCATTACCCGGGCGCTGCAGCGTGCCCGCGAGCTGGCACCGCCGCAGGTAAGTATCCAGGTGGAAGTGGAAAACCTGACCGAGCTGCAAGAGGCGCTGGACGCCGGCTGCACGCTGATCCTGCTGGACAATATGTCGCTGGACGACATGCGCGAGGCCGTGCGCCTGAGTGCCGGCCGCGCTCTGCTGGAAGCCTCCGGCGGCGTGGACTTCAATACCGTGCGCGCCATTGCCGAAACCGGCGTCGACCGCATCTCCATCGGCAAGCTCACCAAGGACGTCCGCGCCATCGACCTGTCGATGCGCTTTAGCCAGTAGGCGTGCACGGCAGTCTTCAGCCGCCCCTCACGTAGCGGCTTGGTCGCAATGAAAAAGCCTGTTTGCGTTGCAAACAGGCTTTTCTTTGGCCATCACGCAGCAGCGCGGTCTGGCACGCTGCGCCAGCAGGTGCGGCTTAGTGCGGATAGTGCTGGTGATAGGCCAGCGCCAGCCGTCTCAGCATCGCCGCCGTCGCGCCCCAGATGAAATAGTCGCCGTGGCGCAGCGAATAATAATGACCACGCACCCCATCGCGCTCGTAGGCGTGGCGCTCGTAATACCGAACATCCAGCACCAGTGTCAGCGGCACGCTGAACACCTCGTCCACTTCGTCCGGCGAAGGCCGGAACGTTACCGCCTCGCGCAACAGGCCCAGCACCGGCGTCACCGCGTAGCCGGTAACGGTCTGGTATTCCGCCATCTCGGCCAGCACCGCCACCGCAGTGGGTGGCACACCGATTTCTTCTTCCGCCTCGCGCAGGGCAGCCTCGGCAGCGCTGGCATCGCCGTCCTCCAGCCGCCCGCCGGGAAAGCTGATCTGCCCGCCATGGCTACGCAGATGCGGCGTGCGCCGCGTCAACACCACGTGCCAACCGTCGGCCAGCTGTTGCCACAGCACCAGTACCGCGGCCGGCTTGTAGCCGCGTTCGCGCGGCAGCAGGCCCTCGCCGTCGGCCGGCAAGGGCGTGGCGGCCAACTGTTGCATCAATTGTGACAACGCATGCTCGTCGCGGGCAATCTGCATGTTCAGCCTCTTTTTTTATTGGCACCGATCTTGGGTAACGACAGCTCGCCCCAATGAGCAAACAGCCGCAGGGCCACACCGCCGACAAAGACCAGCTGCACAGCCACGCCGTGGTCCCACCCCGGCAGCGACAGCAGGTACAAAGCCGCCGCCACCACGATCGACACCGTGCCGTAGAAGTCTTTGTGCAAGATGAAGGGCACGTCGTTCACCATCATGTCGCGCACGATGCCACCACCGACTGCCGTGACAAAGCCCAGCAGGATGACGCCGAACGCATTGATGTGGTACTCCACTCCCAATTTAGCCCCTGCCAGACTGAACGCAACCAGGCCTATCGAATCGGCGAGAATGAACAACGTGGTCAGCAGCTCGTTTTCGCGCTTGTGCAGCCGCGCCGCCATCGCCGCCAGTACACTGAGCGCGATGATGATCAGGTTGGTGTTATCCAGAAACACTTGCGGCATGCGGCCAACCAGCACGTCACGAATGATGCCGCCGCCAATGGCGGTGAGCAGGGTCACGATGATGATGCCCAGCAAGTCCAGGTGCTTGCGCACCCCCAGCAAATAGCCGGAAATGGCAAATGCCACTGTCCCGATGACCGAGTAGCCATCCAGATCGAGCAACCATTGCAGCATAGTGTGTCGCTTTCTGTTTCAAATGCAAAAACGCCAGACCGCATGGCCTGGCGTAGGGGTAGTCGTTTCGTGGCAGCTTAGCGGCGCATCGAATCGAAGAAGGCCAAGTTGGACTTGGTAACGCGCAGCTTGTCCAGCATGAACTCCATCGCCTCCAGGTCGTCCATCGGGTACAGCAGCTTGCGCAGTACCCAGATGCGCTGCAGCTGTTCCTGCGGAATCAGCAGCTCTTCGCGACGGGTGCCGGAGCGGTTGATGTTGATGGCCGGGAAGATGCGCTTTTCGGCCATGCGGCGATCCAGATGGATCTCCATATTGCCGGTGCCCTTGAATTCTTCGTAGATCACGTCGTCCATGCGCGAGCCGGTATCAACCAGCGCGGTGGCGATGATGGTCAGCGAGCCGCCCTCTTCGATATTACGTGCCGCGCCGAAGAAACGCTTCGGCCGTTGCAGCGCGTTGGCGTCCACACCGCCGGTCAGTACCTTGCCGGAAGCCGGGATCACGGTGTTGTAGGCACGGGCCAGACGGGTGATGGAGTCTAGCAGGATCACCACGTCTTTTTTGTGCTCGACCAGGCGCTTGGCCTTTTCGATCACCATCTCGGCCACTTGCACGTGGCGGGTGGCCGGCTCGTCGAAGGTGGAAGACACCACTTCGCCGCGTACCGAACGCTGCATCTCGGTCACTTCTTCCGGACGCTCGTCAATCAGCAGCACGATCATTTCCACTTCCGGGTGATTGGTGGTGATCGCATGCGCAATGTGTTTCAGCATCACCGTCTTACCGGATTTCGGCGGCGCCACCAGCAAACCGCGCTGGCCTTTGCCGATGGGCGAAATCAGGTCGATCAGACGGCTGGTGATGTTTTCCTCGGCCTTGATGTCGCGTTCCAGGTTCAGACGCTCGGTCGGGAACAGCGGGGTCAGGTTCTCGAACAGGATCTTGTGCTTGGCCTGCTCCGGCGAACCGCCATTGACCTTGTCTACCTTCACCAGCGCAAAGTAGCGCTCGCCTTCTTTCGGCGTGCGGATCTCGCCTTCGATGGTGTCGCCGGTATGCAGGTTGAAGCGGCGAATCTGCGACGGGCTGACGTAAATGTCGTCCGGGCCCGCCAGGTAGGACGAGTCCGGGCTGCGCAGGAAGCCGAAACCATCCGGCAGCACTTCCAGCGTACCTTCGCCGAAAATGCTTTCGCCTTTTTTGGCCTGGTTTTTCAGCAGGGCGAAAATCAGGTCCTGCTTGCGCAGGCGGTTGGCGCCATCGATCTCGTTGGAAATGGCCATTTCCACAAGTTCGCTAACATGTTGGCGCTTCAGATCAGATAGATGCATATATGTACGGTCAGCCTAAGAATGTAACAAGGCGGCAATGCGCACCGAGACTGAGGAAAGAAATAGAAGGGGAATATGAAACGAGCGGCCTTGGCCGCTCGCGTACAGGACTAGTGGGAAGATAGTCCAAGAGGCATTATCTGTCAATCCGTTACCGGTGCCAGACGCTTACAGGTGTGCGTTCAGGAACTCGATCAGCTGGGTCTTGGACAGGGCGCCTACCTTGGTAGCAGCCACTTCGCCGTTCTTGAACAGCATCAGGGTCGGGATGCCACGAATGCCGAATTTCGGCGGGGTGGCTTCGTTCTGGTCGATGTTCAGCTTGGCGATGGTCAGACGGCCCTGGTATTCCTTGGCCACGTCGTCCAGGATCGGGGCAATCATCTTGCAAGGACCACACCATTCTGCCCAGTAGTCCACCAACACCGGGCTCTCGGCGTTCAGGACTTGTTGTTCGAACGAATCGTCGGTTACGTGCAGAATCAGGTCGCTCATCGTTTTCCTCTCGGTAGGGTGTCGATATTTCAAATTACAAGCGATGGTAACAACTCCCCCCCGCCCCGACAACCCTTACCGCAGCATGGCAAGCCGGCCAGCGCTACAAGACGGTCGGTCGATTGAAGGCTATAATGCACGGCTGCTTTACAAGTAAAGGATTTGACATGGGATTCCTGCAAGGCAAGAAAATCCTGATCACCGGCATGATCTCGAACCGTTCTATTGCCTACGGCATCGCGCAGGCATGCCATCGCCAGGGCGCAGAACTGGCATTCACCTACGTGGTAGACAAGCTGGAAGACCGCGTGCGTGAAATGGCCGCCGATTTCGGCAGTAAACTGGTTTACCGCTGCGACGTACAGAACGACGACGAAATCGCCTGCCTGTTTGACGCACTCGGCAAAGAATGGGACGGGCTGGACGGGCTGGTACACGCCATCGCCTATGCACCCCGCGAAGCGCTGGAAGGTGACTTTCTGGACGCCCTCAGCCGCGAAGCATTCCACACTGCCCACGACGTGTCGGCGTACAGTTTCCCCGCGCTGGCCAAGGCGGCACGTCCAATGATGCAAGGGCGTAATGCGGCACTGCTTACTCTCTCCTACCTGGGCGCAGTACGCGCGGTACCCAACTACAACGTGATGGGCCTGGCCAAAGCCAGCCTGGAAGCGTCGGTGCGCTTCATGGCCGCCGGCCTGGGCAAGGATGGCATCCGCGTCAACGGCATTTCTGCAGGCCCGATCAAGACGCTGGCCGCAGCCGGCATCTCCGGCTTTGGCAAGCTGCTGAACATGGCGGCCAACCAGTCCTGTTTGCGCCGCAACGTCACCACCGAAGAAGTCGGCAACACCGCCGCCTTCCTGCTCTCCGATCTGTCCTCCGGCATTACCGGCGAAATCACCTACGTTGACGCCGGCTTCAGCATCAACGCGCTGAACGTCATGGAAGACTGAGCGTAGCGGCAACCTCAAAAGAAAAAGCCCGATCTGCATGATCGGGCTTTTCGTATCTGGCACGGTGCCGGTAAGAGGAGTCGAACCCCCGACCTTCGCATTACGAATGCGCTGCTCTACCAACTGAGCTATACCGGCTAACCGTTAAAACACATTATATCAGCAGGCTTCACGCTTGAAAATAAGGTGCGATTACCGTGCAAACGCTAATACATCGTAGCCCGGCATAAGCCGCAGGCGCATCCGGGGGCCGGCCGCAGGCCGGCATGGGGTGGGGGCAACGTGGCCGAGGTTGGTCGGTAAGTGGCGGCGATGGTGTATCGAGTGAGTGATTAGCCCAGACGGGAGCGATGTTGCAGCCAAGGTTGGCCGCCAGGGGAACATCGGCGGGACGTCGGGGATATCGCACGCGTTGGTTGGGCACGGCAATGCGTGCTCGCACTTTCACCGCGCCAATGCACAAAGCCCAGCTCGTCTGAGCTGGGCTTTGTCTTAAGGGAGTCTGGCGGTGTCCTACTTTCACACGGGAACCCGCACTATCATCGGCGCTGAGGCG